>JAHIKF010000401.1 GCA_018897875.1 Pseudomonadota bacterium
GTGTAGAGGTCGTGCTCCAGCAACTCGGGTGACACCGGCCGCATCATATTGAGCTTCATGATCAGAAAGTTGAGGCGGCGCATCTGCTTGAGCTTCTCGGCCTCATCCGGCATGGCGGCCACCAGGTCTTGCAGCTGTACCACTTCCTGACGCAGCACCACCTCCGGCGGCAGGCAGTCGGCGTTTTTCAAGATCTTGTAGGCCATGCGCAGATCCGGGGGAATGTGGCTGTCGTCCTCCAGGTTGAGGGGTTGGCCCTTGCCCTGGAGGTCGTCGAAGTGGCCGGCCTCAATGGCCTCCCGGATACGATTGTCAGCAAGCTTGGCAAAAAAGTCCATGCTCTTACACTCAGACCTTGAAGTACGCAATGAAGGGAAAAAAGGTGGTCATCTGCCCCTAACTGTTCTGGCCAAAAAGACTTGGTGCGCAGTGCGGACCCAACATTCGCAGCGCCTTCGCCAATCCTGAGTCTTCAGCTGAAAACTCACTGCTCACTGCTCACTGCTCACTGCTCACTGCTCACTGCTTTCACCGCCGCTTCCGGGCCCGCTCCATGTCCCGCTTCTCCTCCCGGTTGCGGATGGTCTCCCGTTTGTCGTATTTCCTTTTCCCCCGCGCCAGGGCGATCTCCACCTTGGCATGTTCATTCCTGAAGTACATGCGCAAGGGAATCAGCGTATAGCCCCGCTCCTGGGTCTTGCCCAACAGGCGCTTCAGTTCCCAGCGGTTCAGCAGAAGTTTGCGGGGCCTCTCCGGGTTGTGGCTGTCCAGCGCCGCATGGGCATAGGGGCTGATATGGACATTGTACAGGTAGAGCTCCCCGTCCTTAAAGCGGGCGTGGGCGTCGCTGATGTTGGCCTTCCCCTGGCGCAGGGACTTGACTTCCGTCCCCTTCAGCACCAGCCCGGCTTCATACAAGGCATCGATGGCATATTCGAACAAAGCCTTCCGGTTCCGGCAGATGATCTTGAGGCTGTCTTCTTTCATAGGACTCGATTGACGACCAGGGGACGCCCGAACCGGAAAATATCCGGAAAACGGTGATCCATTTCGTTGTTGACGTACTCGTTGACTTCCTCAACCGTAGCCAGGGTCAGGGCCCGGCGGGCGACTTTGGTGGCCTCGCTTAGGGAGGTCATGCGGATGACCCTTTTCACCACCGGAATGGAGTTGGGGTTCATGGAGAACTCTTCCACGCCCAGCCCCAAGAGTACCGGGATATAGAGCGGGTCGCCGGCCATCTCGCCGCACATGGCCACCCGGATGCCAAGCTTCCGGCCGACCTGGACCACGTGCCGGACCATGCGCATCACCGCCGGGTGCAGGGGCTCGTACATGTCCGCCACACTCTTGTTGCTCCGGTCGATGGCCAGGGTATACTGGATCAGGTCATTGGTGCCGATGCTGAAAAAATCCGCCTGCCGGCCCAACAAATCCGCCAGGGTGACGGCGGCGGGCACCTCGATCATGGCCCCCACCGCTAATTTCTGATCAAAGGCGATATTTTCCCTGGCCAGTTCTCCCTTCACCGACTCCAGCAGCAATCGGGCCTCGTGCAACTCCCGGGGGCTGGAAATCAGGGGGAACATGACCCGAACCGTGCCGAAGGCCGAGGCCCGGAGGATAGCCTTGAGCTGGGTCCGGAAAATCTTCTGCTCCTTGAGGCAAAAGCGGATGGCCCGGAGCCCCAGGGCCGGGTTCATCTCCGGCGCATACTCCAGAGGGGAAAGAAACTTGTCGCCCCCGATGTCCAGGGTGCGGATGGTGACCTCCCGGGGGGCCATGGCCTCCACCACCTGCCGGTAATGCTGGAACAGCTCCTCCTCCGTGGGCAACTGGCGCTGGCGCAGGTAGAGGAACTCGGTGCGGTAGAGGCCGACCCCATCGGCCCCGTATTTCTGGGCCAGGGAGACTTCATCCGGCTGCTCGATGTTGGCCAGCACCAGGGTGGGATGGCGGTCGCTGGTCCATGCCGGCAGGGAACTGCCCTGGGTCACTTCCCACTTAAAGGTCTCGAACTCCTCCTTGCGGACCTCGTAACTTCGCCGCATGGCCTCGTCCGGGTTGACGATCACCCGGCCGCTCAGGCCGTTGACGATGACCTCCTCCCCGGACTCGATCTCCAGGGTGGCGTTGTCCAGCCCCACCACCGCCGGTATCTCCAGGGAATGGGCGATGATGGCCGTGTGGGAGGTCTTGCCGCCCCGCTCGGTGATAAATCCCAGCACCTGGGAACTGGACATGTGGGTGGTTTCCGCCGGACATAAATCCCGGGCCACAATGATCACCGGTTCGGGAAACTCGAAGGTCTTGCTGGCGCCCCGGCCGGTCAGGTGCCCCCGCAGACGCCTGTAGACCGCCTCCACGTCCTGGATGCGCCCCCGGATGTGTTTGTCCCCGATGCGCTGGAACACTTCCTTGATCTTCAGGAAAGCCTGATACAGGGCCCGCTCGGCGTTGAAGTTCTGTTCCTTGATGAGCTTCTGGGTCTCCAGGAGCAGCATCCGGTCCCGGAGGATAAGCAGGTGCAGCTCCAGGATATGGGCATGCTCCTTTAAATCTTCGGCGATTTCCATCCGGAGGCGGGTGAGTTCCTCTTCCGTCTGGTCCACCGCCCGATTGAAGCGCTTCAACTCATCGGCAACCTCCTGGTCGTTGTAGAGCAGGCGCGTCGAAACCTGGCCTTCCTGGGTCAGGACGTGGGCCGGCCCCATGACAATGCCGGGGGAGGCGGCAATACCCTCGAGCAGGCGATTCTTGCGGGTCATGTCTCCTCAAACTTGCGGGCAAACAGGGAGGTGATGGAGGTGGCCGCCTCCCGGGCCTGGGGACCCCGGGCCCGCAGCACCAGCCTGGTTCCCTGGGGGCAGTCCAAAGCCAGGACGTCCAGTAAATCCCGGGCGTTAACTACCAGGCCCTCTTTCTCCAGGGTGATGTCGGCCTCGAATTGCTGCGCCGCGATGGCGATTTTTGCCACCGGCCGGGCGTGCAGTCCCAGGCGGTTTTCCACCCAGAGTTCCTTTTCTATGGTCCAGAGCTTGGTTTCTGTAATTGCCATTGTATCATGAAATCGGGTTTGGAATAAGGTCGTCCTATGCTTCGAAAAGATCCCGTAGGGTGCGTCTTACGCACCAATTGATGACCGGGAATGCTGGGCAGTGCCACCCACATATCTGTCAACTTGAGGTAGGGGCGGGTTTAAAACCCGCCCCTACGGCCCCACCGCCGTCTCATACGAAGTTGCAGTCCAAACACAGTGAATATTCGTGTCATTCTGAACGGAGCGCCGCGGAGTGAAGAATCTCGGTGGCTCAAAAAGAGAGATTCTTCGCTACGCTCAGAA
>JAHIKF010000039.1 GCA_018897875.1 Pseudomonadota bacterium
GAGGACCATTGCCAGGGGCTGGTCCAGGTCTTGGAGCAGGGCCGGGTCGGGGAGACCTATAATATCGGCGGCCGGCAGGAGGTCCCCAACCTGGAACTGGTGCGGCGGTTGCTAAGCTTGCTGGGGGAGATGCGGCCGGATTTGGGGGACCTCAACCGCCTGATCACGCTGGTTGCCGACCGTCCCGGCCACGACTGGCGTTATGCCCTGAACATCGACAAAATCGAGAGCGAGCTCGGTTGGCGTCCCTGGGTGGGTCTGGAGGAGGGGCTGAGGCGCACCATCGCCTGGTATCTCGGCCATGAGGACTGGCTGAACCGGGTACGGTCCCAGGCTTACCGCGCTTTCCTGGAGCAACAATATGGCACCGGGGTGGTGGGGGCCGGGTGAGCCCCTGGAAGCTCCGACCCCTTAGGGGACTGTAGGGTGCGCACTGCGCACCAGCCGATGAGCCCCACGGAAAAAGCCAAGATATTTGCGGGCTGAGATGAAAGGTGGAAGGGTTAGTCTTTGAATCGGGCGCTGAACCCGGGGAATAAGAAATGATGATAAAGGTGCTGATATGGCTACCTGGGTCAGATTCATGGGGTGATCTTCCCTACCCATGGGTACTCTCTCTTAGGGTCACTTGAGTAAAGCGGATACGCCCATAATTAATTTCCTCCTTCCCTAATGGGAGGGAGAGAAGAAAATAAAAGGTCAACAATTTATTCACCTCCCCCGGAACCTTCCCCTCAAAAGGGGAAGGAAACGCCAAGCTTGATTGGTTCAGGGTTTGCAGGGACGCAACGCCATGCCGATCTTCCAGAAAAATAAAGTTAAGTTTTTTCTGAGAAAGCCCGAACAGGACCATGGGGGGGGAGCCAGTTAGCTCCGCAACCTTGGAGCCGGCAATAGTTATGAGAACGCAACCGATCATTCTCGTAGTAGATGATGAACCGGCTATCCTGGAGTTGGTCAAGGATATTTTGTCCCCGGCCGGCTACCTGGTGAATACCGCCACCAATGGGAAGGAGGCCCTGGCGGCGATCCAGGCGCATCCCTATGATCTGGTCCTCACCGACATGATCATGCCCCAGATGGGGGGTATGGAATTAGTGCAATACCTGCGTCTCCACCATCCTGAGACCCTGGTGATTGTGTTCACCGGTTTTGCATCTTACCAGGACGCGGTGGATGCGGTGAAGCTCGGGGCGTTCGATTACCTCCCCAAGCCCTTGCAGCCCGAAATCCTGCGTCATGCCATCGAGCGGGCCCTGGATTACCAGCGCCTGTTGCGGTCTCAACGGGATTTGGAGACGGTGTTCCAGGGGGCGGAGTCCCTGGGGTGGCAGGCCCTGGAGTTAGTCTCTGCCACTCCCGAGGCTGCGGTCCTGGGAGAGTTGCGGGAGCAGGCCTGGCCGCAGAAAGACCTCAAAGAAGTGGGCCGTATTTTCCTGGAAGCCGCCCAGAAATTGCTGCAGGTGAGCAACAGTTCCATCTTTCTCTATGATGCGGTCCGGGGCCAGTTTTCCGGGCTGGCGGCCCTGGGACCCGATGCGGAGGCCAAGACCGGGGCCATGATCACCGCCGAAGGGGTCATGGGTTACGTGGCCACCCACCGGCGTCCGCTGCTGGTCCCCGATTTGAGCCGGGACTCGCAACTATCCCTCATGCCCCGGCGCACCATCTACCAGACCAACAGCTTCATGGTTATCCCGCTGACGGGATATAAATTTTGGGGAGTGATCAACCTCGCCGACCGGGAGGACAAAAGCCCCTTTAATTCCCGGGATCTTTTTCTGGGCTGGCTGATGGGCCGGCTGTTGGTGGAGATCTTGGAGGCCAGGGAAGCGCCCGAGGAGGTGTTCATCCCGTCTTTGACCACCTGGATCACCAAGGAAATCCCGGTGGGCATGGCGTTCCTGGACCAGGACCTCAGAGTGGTCCGGTCCAACCCGGCCCTGGAGCGGATGGTAAGCTTAGCCAAGGCGAACCTGGCGGGACAAAACCTCTTGCCCTGCCTGAGATTAAGCGCCACTGACCGGGACAGTCTGGCACAGGGCTTCCAACAAGTCCTGGCCAGCCAGGAGCCCCGGGAATTCTTTTCTTTGAAGTCCTCTCCCCAGGATGTCGGGGTCCGTTACCTGGCGATCAAAATGTTTCCGGTGCCGGATGAACACAACGTCCGCCGGGGATTGCTGCTGGTGGAGGATGTGACCGAGGCGGAACAGCTCAAACAACGTCTGGAACTTTATGAGCACTTAGCCATCATGGGCAAGCTCACCCTCTGCGTCGCCCACGAGTTGAACAACCCTCTGGACGGCATCCGGCGTTACCTGTCGCTGGCCATCATCAAGAAAGATGACCCCGCGAGTGTGGAACGCTACCTCACCGAGGCGCAGAAGGGTCTCCAGAAGATGTCCCTGAGCATCAAGAGCCTGATGTTCTCGGCCAATCCTTTTAAAGGGCCGCCCCGAGCCAGCGACACGGTGGTCAACCTGCTCCAGGACGCCATCAAGATCATGATGTTTCAGGCCAGCGACCAGCGGGTGCAGGTAGATTTCTCGGCGTCTCCGGAGTTCGAAAAGATCATCACCGAGGCCGACCTGTATTACGTGTTCATCAATATCATCAAGAATGCTCTCCAGGCCATGCCCCAAGGGGGCTGCCTGAAGGTGAACTGCTCTCTGCAAGACCGCCAGATGGAGATTGCCTTTCAGGACAACGGCGCCGGTCTCACGGCCGAGGAGATGGACCACATCTTTCAGCCGTTTTATTCCACCAAAGAGGGGGCTCAGGGATTGGGGTTGGGTTTGCCCATTTGCCAAAAGATCCTGGCGCGCTACGATGGGCGTTTAGCGGTGGAGAGCCAGCGCGGGCAGGGCACCACCGTCCGGGTGCTGCTGCCTTATGCCGAATCGGGAGTATTGCATGGCAAATAAAGACGTTCTGATCGTGGATGACGATATCCTGGTAGGCGAGTCTCTCAAGGAAATGCTCATTTTGGAGGGTTTCAGCGCCGATGCGGTGCTGGATGGCCAGGCCGCCCTGGCCAAGATCAAGGAGGATCACTATCAGATGATCCTCTCGGATATTCA
>JAHIKF010000040.1 GCA_018897875.1 Pseudomonadota bacterium
GAAGAGGTTTAAAACCAGCCCGCCGATGGTGTCGAATTCCGCCGCCGGCAGCTTCAGGCCCAGCGCCTCGTTAAAATCCGCCAGGGAGACGTGCCCTCTGACTCGCCAGACGCCCGGGGACACCGCCTTTAGGGCCTCTTCCTCTTCCTTGAACTCCTGGGGGATTTCGCCGCAGAGCTCCTCCAGCAGGTCTTCCACTGTAACCAGACCCACCAGGCTGCCATATTCATCCACCACCAGGGCCAGACGCTGATGTTGGGCCTGGAGTTCGTTCAACAGGTCAAAGGCCCGCTTGTTTTCCGGGACATAATGGGCCGGGCGCAGGAGGTGCCGGGGCATCTCTCCCTCGCAGGGGCCTTGATGGCACAACTCCAGGATGTCCTTGGCGTGGAGGACCCCCAGCACGTGGTCGTGAGTCTCCTCATAAATGGGCACCCGGGAGAACCGGGACCGCTTGATGGCCTGGATCATCTCCGGGAAAGGCAGGTCAACCGCGAGGGTGAACATGTCGGGTCGGGGCACCATGATCTGCCCCACCCGGAGTTCCCCGAAATTGAGCAGATTCTGGATGAAATCCCGCTCCATGGCCGCGATCAGGCCCCGGCGGTGGCTGTCCTCCACCATCCCGACGAAATCTTCCTGCTGCACCGAATGCACCGGCAGGTCCGGACGAAATCCCAGGGCCACCAGAATACCCCGGCTGATTTGCAGAAAGACTACCCGGAAGGGCGAAAGAATAAAGATCATCGGCCGGATCAACGGCGCCATCCGGCCGGCGAACTGGACGGGGTATGCCAGGGCCAGGGACTTGGGAATGATTTCTCCCAGGAACTGGGAGGTGAGGACCATGACCAACAGCACCCGCCATTCGCCATGGGGCCCCCAGAGGCTCAACACCATGGAAGTGGCCAGGACCGAAAACATGATGCTGGAGGTCTCTACCCCGATGAGCACCGTCACCAGCAGGCGCCGGGGCCGGGACAGGATGTCTTCCACCACCCCGCCCCGGGCCGGCTGCTTCTCTTTAAGGCGCAAACGATCCAGGGGACTCAAGGAAAAGAGAGAGGTTTCGGACATGGCGAAGAAGGCCACCAGGAGCACCAGGCCGCCCATGGCCAGCCAGCGAATCAGATAGGGATTTGAAAAAATGGAGTCCACTGTGTCAGGGTTGCGTCTTAGAGATAATGCACCAACGGTTTTTAATGATGGTTTATTGTAGTGTCCTAGTTTGAAATTTCACGGTAAATCAGGCGCCAATGAGTTCCTTAACCATGTTATTCCAGAACATTTTGACGGAGGCCGGAACATCGCGCGTACCGAAAAGCGCCAGAACCTCTTGAGTAAAAATTGTTCTACACTTAGCTCCAATGGTGCCAAGATTATTTACTATCCAATCAGCCACCTGTAAAAAGTTGATTTCGTGGCCTTGGGTGAAGTAGGTGCGGGCCGCTTGGCGGGCATCGTCGGTCGGGAGGGAGTTTGAGTAGATAAATAGATAGTCCTCGATTCCGCCTCTCACAATTTTGGTATTAAAGGTGGAAACAACGCGGGCCTTCTCAATCGGACGCTCGGTTACTTCGATAGCCAGGATTACGGTATCGTCTTGGGTTACGGTGATGTCTCCTCCCACTCCTGACGCTTTGTCGGCCACATTGATGCCCTGCCATTCGATTTTCCATGGAAGCCCGTAGCAGGCTTTGATGGTGTGAAGCATGGCAACGGATAACAGCACCGGAATGAGACCGCCGCTCTGCACCTGTATAAGCCTGCCCACAAGAGCTTGATATTGTTCAAGGCTTAGTCGGCTAATGCGGGAAAGCTGGATATTGGCGGCGTTCCGCAACACAACGAAGCGATAGAGTAGATAGATAATGAGGCCCCGGGCTTCGGATTCGTTTGCCGCTTCTAGAGCGGAAACGTAGTCCAGAAGGGCGTTATACCCCTTCTTATCCCGCAAGCCGACAGATGTAGCAGGGGTGAAATCGACACTGCGTCGGAAACTCGCAAGGTAGGGTCCCTTGGAGCACGGAATCATCCTGTCTTGCAGGAATGGATTAACTACCTTTTCATCAAGTGTGCGCCCATTGAAGGCGTCCACACCCTGGCTCATATAGGGGTGACGAATATTTATTGATCGGTCTAACATCCGCGCCAAGCCGCACCCTATCAAAGCCTCACGGTATGACTGCGTAGAGGAAGCAAAAAGCCGGTCGGCGGCGTCCTGTATGACTGCTTCAACGGTGGGAATGGTATTCCCTTGAAAGGCATCCTCTGCCGCGGCAAATAGATCCGCGAGTATCTCGGATGCTTTTTCATAATCCAGCGCGGGCATGTTAATAGTTCATCCAGAGACATTCTTGTCGTAGTTGCTTAATCGAATGACATTGCTTCACGGGCGCATCAAAACGCCGCCACTCCTTATACCAAGTATCCATGGTATCGCAACGATATCCAGAAAGGGCAATTTTCCCCTTGCACTTCTCAAAAGTTTGGGCCAACTCGCGGTGCTGGTCTAAATCCATCTCGAAGCCATAGGCTTTGCTGTCGCCTCGCGTCTCGTGCAGGTAGGGAGGATCACAATAAAAGAGCGTGTCGGCACTGTCATAAAGGCGGATAACTTCCAAGGCGGGCCGATTCTCAATCTGCACACGCAAGAGCCTCTTGGCAATTTCTTCCAAAGCTTCTATGCCACCGATCCATCTCGAAACAACCCCGGACATTCCGGCGCGGCTGGTATTCTTGCAATTGGCCCAGCGGCCAAGGGTGGCGGTCTGAGCTAGTCCGGTGCGCGCTTGACGGGCCCGAATATAGAAGCAGCGGGCCTGCTCTAAGTCGCTGATGCCCTCCATACTGCCACTGATAGCCCGGTGGAACTCCTCACGTGAAAATGGGGTCAGGGCAATCGAGCGGATTAGGTCGTCGTGGCGGTCTCGCAACATACGAAAGAAATTCACTACGTCCCCATCAATGTCGTTGTAGGTTTCCACTGGGGAGGGCGGCTCGCGGTTCAAGAGAACTGCGGCTGATCCCGAAAAGGGTTCGCAATAGTGATGAGCTCGGGGTAACAAGGGGAGAAGCCAATCTAAATGGCTGAATTTACCCCCATACCAACCGAACACAATACGCCGACGGCGCGTGGGGCGTTTAAGAACGACAACGTTCTCGAAAAGTCCTGGGGTGTCCAAGTAAATTGGTGAAAGCCCTCGCTTGCCCTTTTCGCTCGGTTGCGTTTGGTTCTTAATGGTATTTGGCATAGTTCCCTCTGCCTAAACTGCCTCTTGTCTTGTAGGGTGCGCAGCCACCCTTACACCACCGGCCGGGAAGGCGGCGTGGTCAGCCGCCCGACCGGGGCCCCGATTTTTTTGCTCTCCTTGAAAGGCGAGCGCATCAAGGCTTCGTTCAGCACCTCATCCATGTCGGCCACGGCCACGAACTTAATGCGGCGCTTGACGTTCTTGGGAATCTCCACCAGGTCTTTCTTGTTGGCCGCGGGGATGATGACCGTTTTGACCCGGGCCCGGAGCGCCGCGATGGCCTTCTCCTTGAGGCCGCCGATGGGCAGCACCTTGCCCCGGAGGGTGATTTCGCCGGTCATGGCCACGTCCCGCCGCACCGGGATCTGGGTGAGGGCGGAAACCAGAGCGGTGGCCATGGTGACCCCGGCCGAGGGGCCGTCCTTGGGGGTGGCGCCCGCGGGCACGTGGATGTGGATATCCAGCTTTTCGTAGAAATCCGGCGCCAGGTTGAGGCGTTCGGCCCGGGCCCGGGCATAACTCAAGGCCGCCTGGCCCGATTCCTTCATCACGTCGCCCAACTGGCCCGTCAGGGTGAGCTGGCCTTTGCCTTTCATCAGGCTGGCTTCCACCGCCAGGGTCTCGCCCCCCACCTGGGTCCAGGCCAGGCCCGTAGCCACCCCCACTTCGTTTTCCACCTCGCCGTCCGGGAGAAAGCGGGGCGGTCCCAGGTAGAGGTGGAGGTTGCCCCGGGTGACGGCAAACGGCCCTTTTTCACCTTCGGCGATGCGCCGGGCCACCTTCCGGCACAGGGAGCCGATCTCCCGCTCCAGGTTCCTAAGCCCCGCCTCCAGGGTGTAGTTCATGATGACCCGCCTGATCACCTCGGTGGAAATCTTGAAATCCTGGGAGCGCAGGCCGTTTTCCGTCAACTGCCGGGGCAGGAGGTGGCGGAGGACGATGGCCAGCTTCTCATCCTCGGTGTAGCCCGCCAGGCGGATAACCTCCATGCGGTCTCGTAAGGCCGAGGGAATGGGGTCCACCAGGTTGGCGGTGGTGATGAACATCACCCGGGACAGGTCAAAGGGCACATTGAGGTAATGGTCGCTGAAGGAGTGATTCTGCTCCGGGTCCAGCACCTCCAGCAGCGCCGCGGCGGGATCGCCCCTAAAGTCCATGCCGATCTTGTCAACTTCGTCTAAGATGAACACCGGGTTGTTGGAACCGGCATTTTTAACCCCTTGAATGATCCGCCCCGGCAGGGCGCCGATGTAGGTGCGGCGGTGGCCCCGGATCTCGGCCTCGTCCCGCATGCCCCCCAGGGAGATGCGCACGAACTTGCGGCCCATGGCCCGGGCAATGGACTGCCCCAGGGAGGTCTTGCCCACTCCCGGAGGCCCCACGAAACAGAGGATGGGGCCTTTCATCTTCTTGTTGAGTTTGCGGACGCTTAGGTACTCCAGGATGCGGTCTTTGACCTTTTCCAGGTTGAAATGGTCCTCATCCAGGATAATCTTGGCCTCTTTGACTTCCAGTTTGTCCCGGGTGCTCTTGCTCCAGGGCAGGGATACCAGCCAGTCCAGGTAGGTGCGGACGATGGAGGCCTCGGCGGCGTCGGGATGCATCTGCTCCAAACGGGACAGCTGTTTGAGGGCATCCTCTTCCGCCTGCTTGGGCATCCGGGCCTGGGCGATCTTGAGGCGGTACTCTTCCATCTCCTTGGAGGTTTCGTCCAGGTCGCCCAGTTCTTTCTTGATGGCCCGCAACTGTTCCCGGAGGAAGTATTCCCGCTGGGTGCGGTCCATTTCCTCCCGGGCCTGAGACTGGATCTTGGCCTGGATGGCGGAGACTTCCATTTCCTTGCGCAGGAAATCATTGACCTTGATGAGACTGCGGATGGGGTCCATTTCCTCCAGCACCATCTGGGCCTCATCGATTTTGAGGCGCAAATTGGCCGCCACCAGGTCGGCCAGGTGCCCGGGGTCCTCGATGGACTCCAGGATAGCCAGTAGATCCGGTGACATGATGCCCTTGAGGGTGAGGATTTTCTCGGACATCTCCCGGGCGTTGCGCATCAGGGCCTCGGCCTCGGGGGAGATCTCGGCGATGGTCGTCTCCGGCAAGACCTCCATCGCCACCAGGAAGTAGGGGCGCTCCTTAACATATTCCTTGACCATGGCCTTGGATTTGCCCTGGACCAGGATTTTCAAGCGTCCGTCCGGCAGTTTCAGCATCCGCAAAATGAGGCTGACCGTGCCCACGGAGTAGATGTCTTCGGCTTCGGGGTTTTCCACGGATTGATCTTTTTGGGTGGCCAGAAAGATCAAGCGGTCTTGGGCCAGGGCCGCTTCAATCGCCAATACCGAGGTTTCCCGGCCCACAAACAGCGGCAGCACCATATTTGGAAAAACCACCACGTCCCGCACCGCCAACATGGGCAGTTCGCTGGGGATGATGATCTGATGTTTTTCGTCTTCTGTAGTTGCCATGTTATCTCCTGAGAGATGCGGATAAGTCGATAGGTGAGGCTGCGCCGGTCGGCTGGCGGGGTGGAATTCCGGGGTGGCTGGTGACCGTCGTCTTCAATGTGCCTCTCCCATAGCAGAATTTCCCCTTAGGGTCAACCGGAACCTCAGACTCAGATTCATTAATAATTAACATAATACCGATTATGCTGAAGAGCAACCTGTAACCCCGGGGGTGAAAATGGGACCGGGAACCTTGACCTGCCACCAGGGAGGGAGACCTGAACTGACGCGGGCGGCGCCCCTCTATATATAAGACGGCATTTTGGTTCAGTTTATTAAATCATCGGGAAAAATCTGCCGGGGTTATGGGACTGGCCGAAGGAAAATATAAGGGAAAAAAGTGTGACATCTTGGGGGTTAAACGTTCATGAACCACAAATGTTGCACCCCCGAAGATGAAAATCCCCCCTATCCCCCCTTTTTCAAAGGGGGATTTTAAAGTCCCCCTTTGGCAAAGGGGGATTTAGGGGGATTTGGATTTTCACGGTAAAGCTTGAGCGGAAATTGCCGGGCCGGCCTTTATACCAATCTGGGCTCAAAAAGGTAATTTCCCTTTGTAGGGTGCGTCTCACGCACCAAGAATGGCGCGTGAGACGCGCCCTACGGATTTAAGCGCCTTGGGAAACCATTCTCCGGACCTGAAAATAATTTTTTGAGAGCAACCTGGTTTAAGCCCCGCAGGTCAAGGCCACCAGGAGTGCCAATCGCCATAGAGGGTCAGGACCTGGCGGCGATACCGGCGGATAATATCCTCATTGACGGCATAGACCTGCAGAGCTCGGATGGCGGCGTATTGGACGTGGGCGTTTTCTTCTTCCAGCAACAGGAGATGCAGGCGCAGGGGGGCAAAGAGGGGTGCGAGGCTGTCTTCCAGGCGTTGCCGCAGCTTTTGTCCCTCCCAGTAATCCAGGGGGTGCTCCAGCAACACCACGCCCAGATCCAGGTCGCTGTCCGGTTTGCCCTCCACGGCCTCGCCCCGGAGCCGAGCCGGCCCAAATTCTTTTTGGGAGCCCAGAAAATAAGCCAGGCCAACCCCGTTGGTCTGTAAAATATTTAAAAAATTTTCCCAGCCCCGGCCTTGATTATTCACAAACATAAATGTAACATAATCAATGAAAAAATTGGGGATTTTGGGATAAGCATGGTATAGTAGGCCGATTCAGAAAAAAACTCGGGGGGAAAGAAATGGGGGGGGGAACCATTTCCGTCCGCAGCCAGTCCGTTATTGACGCGCTTCCCAGGATACACCTCAACCGCATCGAACGCGCCGTCCAGCGAGCCACCGCGGCCATGCTGGCGATGCAAGATCCGGCAGGTTACTGGTGGGCCGAGTTGGAGTCCAACGTCACCATTACCGCGGAGTACATCATGCTCCATCGGTTTTTGGGCCTGGACGAGACCAAGGTGCCCCGGATGGCGGCGGATATCCTGGACAAGCAGCTTCCGAACGGCGGTTGGTCTATCTGGCAGGGAGACGGCGGCGAGCTCAGCACTACGGTGGAAGCCTATCTGGCCCTGAAGATCGCGGGCCTGTCGGCGAAAGACCCCCGTCTGCTCAAAGCCCGGGACTTTGTCCTCTCCCGGGGAGGGGTGCTCAAGACCCGGGTCTTTACCCGTATCTTTCTGGCCCTGTTCGGCCAGGTCAGCTGGGACGGCATTCCGCTGCTGCCGGTGGAGTTCATGCTGCTCCCCCCCTGGTCCGGGCTGAGCATTTATGAATTCTCCAGTTGGACCCGGGCCACCGTAGTTCCCCTGATGATTATCATGGCCAAGCGCCCGGTCCGGCCCCTGCCGCCGGAGCAGGGAATCCGGGAGCTTTTCCTGTCCTCCGACGAGCCCATTTCCCAGCACCGGGTGGCCTGGAAGCGCGAATCTTCCCCCCTGGAAAACCTGTTTATCATCCTGGACCGGATTCTGAAGCTCTATGCCTGGCTGCGGCTCCCCTGGCCCCGTAACTTTGCCATCAAGAAGGCGGAAGAATGGATCCTGGAACACCAGGAGGACAGCGGCGACTGGGCCGGCATCCAGCCGCCCATGGTCAACTCCCTCATGGCGTTACACTGTTTGGGCTATGACTTGGGGCACGACTCCGTTCAGCGGGGTCTCAAGGCCCTGGAGTTCTTCACCCTGGAAGATGGTGAGCGTACCTGGCTCCAATCCTGCATCTCCCCGGTGTGGGATACCGCCCTGGCGGTTCGGGCCCTGGCGGCGGCGGACTTGCCCCCTGAGCATCCCGCCATGACCCAAGCCACCTCCTGGCTGCTGGCCCAACAGATTTTCAAACCCGGTGACTGGTGCGTCAAATGCCCGGACTTGCCGCCTGGGGGCTGGGCCTTCGAGTTTCACAACAACTGGTATCCCGACGTCGATGACAGCTCCGTAGTCCTGGTGGCCTTAAAGGATGGCCTGGCGGATACGGCCAGGCACCAGGCGGCCTTGCAGCGGGGCATCAACTGGTGTCTGGGCATGCAGTCGAAAAACGGCGGCTTCGCCTCGTTTGACAAGGATAATACCAAGGAGTGGCTCAACGCCATACCCTTCGGGGACCTGAAGGCCCTGGTGGACCCGCCCACCGAGGATATCACGGCTCGCATCCTCGAGATGATGGGGGCCTTCGGCCACGGTCTGGACCACCCCGCGGCTGACCGGGCCCTGGCCTTCCTGCACCGCACCCAGCACCCCGAGGGCCCCTGGTGGGGGCGTTGGGGGGTTAATTACCTTTATGGCACCTGGTCCGTGCTGGTGGCCCTGAAACGTATCGGCGAGGACATGAGCCGGCCCTATGTCCAGCGGGCGGTGAATTGGATCAAGAGCCATCAGAACCCCGACGGCGGCTGGGGCGAGGTCTGCGAATCTTACCGCCACCCGGAACTCATGGGCCAGGGGCCGTCCACCGCCTCCCAGACCGCCTGGGCCCTCTTAGGGCTCCTCGCCGCGGGCGAAGTCCAGGCTTCGGAAGTGAAGGCAGGGGTCGACTACCTGGTCAAGACCCAGAACGCCCAGGGCCGCTGGGACGAGCAATACTTCACCGGCACCGGCTTCCCCAACCACTTCATGATTCGCTATCACCTCTATCGGGACTGTTTTCCCCTGATGGCCCTGGGGACTTATGTGCAAGCGCACAAGTCTCCGGCGGGCTACAATCCCGGCGCCTGACCCCGGTGCGATCAGGGGGCGATATCTCTCTTTAGCCTATTGCCGTTCAATGCCACGACGGCATCTTTTTGTCGTCCGGGCGTGGTTTTCCCAGTCCAATAAGAGAGTCGTAGGGTGCGTTTTACGCACCAGGAATGGCTTGAGGATAAACCGCGGCTCGGAACTCCATAAGGGGCGCCATATAACCCTGAATCCCTCTTGAGGCGCCGTTCCTCATATGTGGATTGTGACCAGCGCATGACTTCATCCGCTACCAAAAACCGAAAACTGAAAACCGGAAACCCTTCTCCCGGTAAAACCCTGGTGACCGGCGGTACCGGTTTCGTGGGCCGGGCCGTGGTGGAGGAACTCCTGGCCGCCGGCCGGGAGGTGCGGGTCCTGGCCCGCAACCCGGATCATCCGGCCCTGGCCGGCCTGGCCGTGGACGTGGCCATTGGTGACCTCCGGGACCCGGATTCGCTTCGCAGCGCCCTCACGGGCTGCACCCGCCTCTTTCACGTGGCCGCGGACTACCGCCTCTGGGTGCCGGACCCGGCCACCATGTACGCCATCAACGTGGAAGGCACCCGGCAGCTGCTGACCGCGGCCGCGGCCCAGGGACTGGACCGGGTGGTTTATACCAGCACCGTGGGCACCCTGGGCAACCCCGGGGACGGCACCCCCGGCACCGAAGACACCCCGGTCCGCCTTACGGACATGGTGGGCCACTACAAGCGCTCCAAGTTTATGGCCGAGGCGGTGGCCTTGGATTTCGCCCGCCAGGGCCTGCCGCTGGTGGTGGTCAATCCCAGCACCCCCGTGGGTCCCTGGGACTTCCGCCCCACCCCCACCGGTCAGATGATCGTGGATTTCCTTAAGCGCCGCATGCCGGCCTACCTGGAAACCGGCCTCAATCTCATCCATGTCCGGGATGTGGCCCGGGGGCACCTGTTGGCCGAAGCCAAAGGCCAAGTCGGGGAAAAATATATCCTGGGGCATGAGAACCTCAGCCTCTCCCAGATCTTCCACCTGCTGGCGGACCTCACCGGGGTGCCGGCCCCGAAGGTGAAGCTGCCCTTCTGGCCGGTCCTGGCCATGTCCTATGTGGACGAGTTCTTAGCCACCTACATCCGCCGCCGCCCGCCCCGCATGCCCGTCGCCGCCATCCGCATGGCCAAGAAATATATGTACTTTGACAACCGGAAAGCGATACAATATTTAGGATTGACCCTGACACCGGTGCGCCAGGCCCTGGCCGAGGCGGTGGAGTGGTTCCGCGAGAATGGGTATGCGTGAGTGGTGATGTTCGCGGGTATTCAATCAAGATTTCCGGGAAGCCAGGGGCCGGTAGTGAGGGGTTCCCCCCGCCCCTGGTCTATATATAGAGGAGTGGATAACCTTGCGCTTTCCGTTGAGTCTAAGTTTTGATCTAACCCGCTACCTCATAGTCAAGCGCCTCCGGGGTGAAGAAAAATTTCCCCTGGTCCTCATGCTGGAGCCCACCCATCAGTGCAATCTGTCCTGCCAGGGCTGCGGCCGCATCCAGGAATATCGGGAAACCTTGGGACAGGCGCTGACCCTGCGAGAATGCCTTCAAGCCGTAGAGGACTGCGGCGCCCCGGTGGTCACCATCACCGGGGGCGAGCCCCTGCTTTATCCGCCGGTCTTTGAACTGTTGGCCGAACTGGTGCACCGCGGCAAGCACATTTATCTGTGCACCAACGCCATATTGTTAGAAAAATCCCTGCCCCGGCTGCCCCGTTCCGACCGGTTGACCCTGAGCCTCCACGTGGACGGCCTCGCCCCCACCCACGACCGGCTGCTGGGGCGGCAAGGGCTGTTCAGCCTGGCCATCCAGGCCATCAAGGCCGCCAAGGCCCAGGGGTTCCGGGTGTGCACCAACACCACCATCTACAAGGAAACCGAAGTCCAGGAGATCGAGATTCTATTCTCCTACCTGGGGCATATCGGCGTGGACGGCCTCCTGGTGTCCCCGGCCTTCAGCTTTGCCGGAGTCGATGACGGGATGTTTCTCAGCCGGGAGGAAATCAATGACAAGTTTGGCCGTTTAACCGCCAACGGCCATAACTTCAAGTTCTTCAGCACGCCGTTGTATCTGAGCTTCCTCCGGGGGGAACGGGACTACGAGTGCACCCCCTGGGCCAACCCCACCCGCAATCCCATGGGCTGGCGGGCCCCCTGCTACCAGATCGTGGACACCCACTACCCCACTTTTGCCGACATGATGCAAAAGACCAGGTGGGAAGACTACGGGGTGGGCCGGGACTCTCGCTGCGCCCAGTGCATGATGCATTCCGGGTTCGAACCCACGGTGGTGCGCCAGATGGGCGGCCTGAAGGATATCTGGACCATGCTCCGGTGGAATCTTACGTAACCCCACAGAGCAGCCCTGAAAGTTATCAATAGTTTATTCAAGTGATGGTACGGCGGGATGTAAACGCCAGGGCGACCCACCGGGTCGCCCCTACATCGATTACCGAACCCTATAAATCGTGGAACGCCCTATAAACCCACCCACAGCTGACTCCCGCCTGA
>JAHIKF010000402.1 GCA_018897875.1 Pseudomonadota bacterium
CCTGTTACTTCAAGGGGCTCCAACCAGATATCGCCTGGATCTCACAAGCCTAATTTTTAACCCTGTGATCAAGTACCATCTGGAGGATGACCCTGGAGGCCAATCTTGCCAAGGCGTCGGCTTCTGATTATCTGCTGGGCGTCGGCAACTATAAGATTATAATGGGTCGGGATGGTCCGAGTAGTCCGGACAAAATAGATATTGACCATGGACGTTTTGCCAGGAACCATGTGGATAACGCCTACCTGGATATCTTTCTGCAAAATGGCATTATCGGCTTCTTATTATTCTTTATTCCCCTAATAATACTTATGCGCCGAACCAGGTTAAATGCCGTCTCTGCCGCCGACGACCATGCTTCCCGGCAGGCCCGCATAGCCTTGGGCTGCTGGGTGGGCATCCTGGTCCAAATGACTACGGCTTCGGTCATTCCTTCCTTCGGTAACGTCATAAATATTTTTATCTTAGTATTTATGGCGCCCATGGCTCTGAAGATTAAACCTGTGCAACCAGCCTCAGTGGAAGAGGCGGCTTCTCGTCTATCTCCGGTTAGGAGCATCGGGAGATGAGCGTTAATCCGGCAGGCGGCCCCATAAGAATCCACCAGATTCATATGCTGCCGACTACTTATTCCAATTACTTCTATCGGGTCCTTTATGAAAACCCTGAGATCGATTTAAGGGTCTATCACCTATTCCGGGAAAGCTGCCGGCATCCCAGGAATTCCACTTTAGCCATGGATTACCACAATACTTACATGAATCTAATCCTGGGTATTGATTGGTCCCTGTTAAAAACGGCCTGGTATGATACAGAAAGTTTTTTCATTGTGGGGGATTGGGCCTATCTCCCTACGGTGGCGGTTATTCTGGCCCGCTGGGTGCGCGGTGCTCCAGTGGGCGTTTGGGCTGACACCCCGCAAGAGGACATTTGCCGCCCGCCTCTAAAAAAATGGTTGCGTAGTAAATATCTGCGTTGGTTACTCCCTAAACTGGATATCGTCTTTGGTACCGGCAAGAAAGCCTTGAGGCTCCTCCGGGGAATGGGCGCTAGGCAGGAACGACTAGTCGACCTCCCTTATATAGTTGACCTTGACCGACCCCGCCAAGCCTCCCAAGAGCCAGAAATAAAAGCTAATGCCCAACAGTTCCGAAACCTGGTAGGCTGTGCTTCAAAGGGCATTGTTTTCTCCATGTTGGGAAATTTTATTCCAAGGAAAGGGGTTGATATTGGGCTCCAAGCATTTGCCAGATGTCTCCGGCAAGTTCAAAAGCCTTTGGGGTTGCTTATTGCTGGGGAGGGGCCGGAAAGACAAAAGTTACAGCTCTTAGCTGATAAATTGGATTTAGGAAATTCAGTCGCCTTTTTGGGCTGGCAGGAACCAGAGGGAGTAGAAGCAGTTTATTTAGGATCTGATGTCGTGCTCCATCCGGCCAGAAGCGATCCTTTCCCGGTGGTAATTCTCGATGCGATGAATTGGTCCAAATTGGTTATAGGGTCGGACGTCTGCGGCAACGTGGAAGACCGAATAGTACACGGCGTTAACGGCTTCTCTTTCCCATCGGAAGATGTGGAGGAACTCAGTAGAATCATGCTGCACCTGGTTAACCAATCCGAGAACATTAGGAAGATTGGGCGGCGGGCCCGGCAAACCGCGGAAGAATGGCCAGCCCAGCGAGGAGTTAATATTGTGCTGGAGACGGCTAAGAATTTGCTTTCTGCGAGATAAATAAAATAGACCGTTTAATTTCCTAATTGGTGAGAAAAGCCATCTGTATCCTTAGACGAATTTCGGAAGTAATCTTAACGGAGTAAGAATATATGAAAATTCTTTTAATTAATCCTGGAACGATGCACGGTGAAGGGGAATCTTATGGTGCCCTGACTAACCCCATCATGGGCCTGGCTTATCTTGCCACCTATTTGAATAATCATGATTTTAAGGTTGAAGTCATGGAAATGTCCACTTACCGCCAGGGTTTTAAGGAGGTTGAGGCCCGGCTTAAGGCACTGAAGCCCGCTCTTGTGGGCATTTCCTCAAAAACCTTTAATATCCTTGCCGGTTACAAGATCGCCGACTTGGTGAAAAGTATTTCTTCGAAAATTTTAGTTGTTTTTGGGGGCCCTCATCCCACTGCCCTGGTGGAGCAGACCATGTCAGAATGTGCAAATATCGATGCCATTGTACGGGGTGAAGGCGAGGAGACTTTGTTAGCGATTGCTAACAGATTAAGAACAGGGTACCAATCCCCTGAGGACGTTTTTGCCGATATTTCAGGTGTAACTTATGCGGATCGCGGCCACAATTTAATTCACAATCCAGAGCGGGTGCCGATCAGCGATCTAGATTCCTTGCCGTTTCCTGATTTTTCCCTATATGATTTTAAAAAATTCGGCAAGGTTTATGATACCTTTTCTGGACGATTCGAATCTGAAATTTCAATATTTGCTTCCAGGGGATGCCCTTTCCATTGTTCTTTTTGTATGCCGCTCCTTGGGCGTAAGTGGCGTTCCCGATCCCCGGAAAACGTGGTGGCGGAAATTGAACACCATTGGCGAAATTTCGGCATGAGACGCATAGTTTTCAATGACAGTACGTTCGGGGTGAACCGGGAATGGTTCCAAGAACTTTGTCGACTGCTTAAAAATTCCGGGCTTCATAAAAAGATTCATTGGGCCTTTGAGACTAGGGCCGACCTGGCCTCCCTGGAAATGTTCAAAGAAGCTGTAGATGCCGGTGCCTTTGCGGTTTTTTTCGGCTTTGAATCCGGCAGCGATCAAATCCTGGCAAAGAATGGCAAGGAAATTACCCGGGCTGACATCTTGAAGGCAGTGACCTTAGCTCGGCAAGCCAAGGTGCCCACTGTTTCGGGAAGCTTTATCATCGGCTTGCCATATGAAACAAAGGACACTTTGCGGGAGACTATAGACTTGATTGCCGAACTTGCCCTTGATTTTGTGGGAGTCAACATTGTTTCTATTTATCCCGGAACCAAGTTATGGGACATGGTGGAAAGGGGTGAAGGAGGGGCTCGTTGGCTGCCGGGAAGTCGAATGAACTGGCAAAATTATGACCGCACCACCTGCCAGATCGAAGTAAACGAACTCTCGGCCCCCGATATTCTTGCCGCCCTTGAACAAGCAAAAATCGTCGGGATGCAGATAATGAAACAGAAGTCCCTTTTTTCCTACTTACGCAAGAGCAATGCTTATTTCTGGTATTTATTGCAGAATGACAGGAAAAAATTGCATTATTACCTAAAATGGGGGGTGAAAGAACTCTTCCATCGCAAACGCGTCATTTAAGGCAAAATTACTAACACTACCAAATCGAAATTGCCGGTGGAGCGGGGTGTTGCGATTGTCTTGGAACAGGCCACCAAGATATTGACCGCCAAAAAGATCAGATAAATGAGAATTTTAATGGTCAGTCCCCATTACGTGCCTGCCTACCATTACGGTGGGGCGTTGCACGTGGCCCATTCTTTGGGCAAAAGCCTGGTGTCCCAGGGGCATGAGGTCCGGGTCTGCACCACCAACCTGCGTAATCCCACCGAAGATTTGGCGGTTCCGGTCGATGCGCCGATCATGGTAGACGGGGTGCAGGTTTGCTATGAGCCCACCGTGTTCTCTCGCTATTGGGGTTTCTCCCCCCAATTGGCCCGCAGACTTTGGCTTGAATCAAAGTGGGCCGATGTCGTCCTGATTCATTTCCATTACCAGTTTGCCAGTTTAGCGGCCAGCTGGATCAGTCGGACCCGGGGCAAGCCCTATATCATTTTCAGCCACGGAAGCTTGAATACCTATGGCCTGAGAGCTCGCAGCCGGGCGCGCAAGCTCTTTTATCTCAAGCTCCTGGAGCAAAAGAATTTTGCCAAGGCCCTCTTCGCCGCCTATCATTCCGCAGAAGAGATGGATACCTCTTACCGGTTTGGCCGCTGCCGGGTGGTGCCGAACGGCATCGATCCGCAAGTTTTTCAAGAATTGCCCCAGATGAATTATTTCCGGCAACAGCATAAATTAGAACAGGCGATTATTTATTTATTCCTGGGAAGAATTGATGCCGGAAAAGGACTCGATTTGTTGTTGCCGGCGTTTAAAAAGCTTTTACAAGTTTACGGAGACTCCCATTTGGTACTGGCGGGGGCGAATGAACGGGGTTACGAGGCTCGAGTTCGACACCTGGCGGGGGAACTTGGCTTGGCCAGCCGCCTCACCTTGACCGGACTCATTACCGGCCAGGATAAATTGGCGGCCTTGCAGGATGCCGATGTTTTTGTCTTGCCTTCCCGGTCTGAAGGCTTGAGCATTGCCATGCTGGAAGCCATGTATATGGGCCTGCCGGTAGTGGTTACCGATCGGGTGGGGCTGTGGCGGCAAGTGGAGAAAAACCGCTGCGGTCTGGTGGTGCCATATGATGAAGACAGCCTGGCCGGGGCCCTCCAGCGGATGGCTGCGGCCCCGGATCGGCGGGCGATGGGACAGCGGGGGCGGCAACTGGTGGCTTCCGGCTATACCTGGGATAAGATTGCCCGCCATTTAGCGGCTGAAATAGAGGAGGCCCTGGCTTCATGATGCCAGGTTTAGCACTCACGGAGCCCCAAAGGCTGTTATGCCGGGCCATCGCCGATGAGCCGGTCGAGGTCCGGGGGGCTGCGGCCCGCCGGCTGTGGGAGCAACTCGGGGACCAGGCGGCCTTTGCCCTGGCCCAGGAAAACCAAGTCGATCCCTTGCTGGCCCATGTTTTTATGGAAATTTTCAGTTCCGAAGTTTCGGCCCCATGGCGTCAGGCCCATGATGAAACCTTTCAGCGCATCGGCCTCTATCTGGGCGAGCTCGATCGCCTGGCCGCCAGGCTGGCCGAAGAAGGGATTCCTCTGGTAGCCTTAAAAAATGGCGGTATAGCCCGGGGCATCTTTCCCTGTCCCGGTTGCTGCCCCATGGGCGATCTGGATGTGCTGGTGGAAAAACGCCATTTTCGCCGGGCCCATGAGCTCTTGCTGGACGAAGACTATAACTTCGAATTTCGCAGCCCTTTGGAAAAAGCCTCGCTGGAGGCGGCGGAATCAGGCGGCGGGGCAGAATACTGGAAAATTTTACCCGGGGGAGCCAGGCTCTGGCTGGAGTTGCAGTGGCGGCCGGTGGCCGGGCGGTGGATTCGGCCGGACCAGGAGCCCAAGGCCGAGGAACTCTTGGCCGGCTCGATTCCCATCCCCGGGAGTGCGGCGCGCCTGCTGGCCCCGGAGGACAACCTGCTGCAGATAGCCCTGCATACCGCCAAGCACTCCTATGTGCGGGCGCCCGGATTTCGCCTCCACACGGATGTGGACCGCATCGTGCGCCGGCAACCGCTCAATTGGGAGGTGTTTCTGACTCGGGTAATTTCCCTGGAAGTCAAAACTCCGGTCTATTTTTCTCTGGCGCTTCCCCGGTTCCTCTTCGGAACCCCCATCCCGGACGAGGTTCTGGCCCAACTGCAACCCCCTGCCTGGAAGATTGCCCTGATCACCGGCTGGTTACAACGAGTCGGGCTTTTTAACCCCGACGAACCCAAGTTCGGGCGGGCCGGGTTTGTGTTTTTTACGGCCTTACTTTACGACGATCTCAAGGGGTTGTTGCGAGGACTATTCCCGGGTAAGGCCTGGATGCGGGCCCATTATCGATTTCACCGCGGTTGGCTTTTGCCGTATTATTATGGTCGCCGGCTGGTAGATCTGGCGTTACGCCGAGTCTCTACTTGAGATATCCACAAATTAAATTTAGACACGTTATTTTCAATATGCATAATGTGTAAAGTAGTGCTAATATATTGCTCCCAGGCAAAAGGATAAATTGATTCTGGAGGTAGTAAGTATGAATCAAGAAAATTCGATACTAAATATAAGACTATTATTTTATAAAGATTGCATAAATGAGATTATCAAGAACAAGAATGCTACTGTTTTGGTAATTGGGGGAGGGGAAAATGATAAACTCGTATTTCAGCAAAATGGTTTTATAAATGTCACTATTTCAAATATAGATGAGAGGCAAAGTGATAGCGAATATTATCCTTATAAACACTGTTTTCAAAACGCTGAAAACTTATCCTATAAGGATAATGAATTTGACTATGTAACAGCTCATGCAACTTTACATCATTGCAGCTCTCCGCATCTGGGTCTGACAGAAATGTATAGAGTTTCAAAAAAAGGCGTTGTGGTTATTGAATCAAGAGACTCCTGGATAATGAGATTATTAATTAAATTAAACATAACGCCAGCATTTGAAACCGCGGCAGTTTATGATAACAATTGTAAATATGGTGGAGTTAATAATACATGTATACCAAACTATATTTACAGATGGACTGAACATGAAGTTGAAAAAACTATTAAATCGTATGCTCCTCATGTAAAACATAAGTTTTCATATAGATACGGTTTAGATGAACCGAGTGCCACCAAGAGATCAAAGAGTCTTTCTAAGAAAATAATAATAAATATATTGTCGCCTATTTATAGATTGACTGTCAAGCTTTTCCCCAAGCAACAAAACTTGTTTGTTTTTTATATCACTAAACCTGTAATCCCTGATGATTTGCAGCCTTGGGTCAAATTTGATAATGGTATTATGAGCTTTAACGAGTCGTGGGCTGCAAAGAGAATTAAGGCTGGCTCATAAGAAGAGATGATAGGAGATTGGTGGCTCATCGGAGAGAAGAAGGAACAATTGTAAGGAACTGGAGGCCAAAGAATCTGGTTAAGCAGAGTCTGAAAGGAAGATTCACATGAAAAGAGCAAGGATGCTGAAATCTCTCATGAAGAACAAGGGGCTTAAGTCTGCGGGACTCCTGGTCTTGACCCTGGTGGCGGCGGTGATTTTGATGGGGCAAGGTCTCCCCAAGAAGCCGGTCTGGGACAAGGGTGCTTTTCCGGCCGGTGAGGCCAAGCAGTCCAAAGGGCCAGCAGCATCTGGCGACGTGAAGTCCGGATCACCCGGGATAGAAGTTCGCAAGTTGGGAGGGGTTTCGAACCATAAAACCATAAAAGAAGCCCTGGCCACCGCCGGCTCCAGCCAGGCGACCTTACACCTCTCGCCTGGAAACTGGGTGATTCCTGAAAACCTCGACTTCCCTAAGAATATTACCCTTGGATTTGAGCGGGGTGCGATCTTAAGCCTTGGCACCGGGGTGAAAGTCACCATTAACAGTGAGATCGAGGCGGGTTTTTATCGGATATTTAGCGGTCCAGGCCGCGTCGAAGGCAACATCATGGCCCGTTTTATCTATCCGCAGTGGTGGGGAGCTCAGGGTGACGGCGGTGCCGATGATTATGAGGCGATCGCGCAAGCGGCTCATGCGGCCAGGGGGAAGGTGCTTTATTTTAAGCATGGCACCTATCTTACCTCGCAGATGATCGTATTACCCGAGCAGATCTTTGTGGATGCGGACCCCGGGACCATTATTAAAGCGAGCAAATCCATGCAGGCAGTTTTGACTGCCGATGTTGCACAGAGACCTAATTATGGGGCGCAACAATTTAGTCTGAGAAATTTAAGAATAGATGGGAACAAATTAGCCGACAATTGCATCTACCTCTATAAAATCAGCATGAACTATTTTGCCGCCCTGGATGGGGTAAGCACCCACAAGGCAGTTAAAGATGGGATAGTCCTCGTGGCTTGCCAGGGAGGGTCCTTTAGAAATATTCAAACCTTTAATAATGGAGGTAATGGGATTGCGATCCTTGGTTGCAATTCCGCCAGTTTTCACTCCATTTCGGCTACCGCCAATAAAAAATCCGGGGCGTATATCTCGAGATTTAGCGATAAAGATGGGACGCATTATGGGGGAGGGTGCACGGTTACGAGAATGCATTGTGAGAGCAATGCTGAGCATGGAGTAGAGATATTTAAGGTGGTCAACAACAACCGGGTAAGCATCGTCGGAGGTTGGATAGAGATGAATGGCGGTGATGGGGTCCGCATCACGTCTTCTCCCGTAACCATTTCGGGCAGCCTGTTCTTTGGCGTCGGCACCGGGTCCAATTATGCGGTCCACATTATGTCCGGCAGTCAAGTTTGCGTCAATGGATGCACCTTGGTGGGAGCCAAAGGTTCTGCCTTCGGCTTCAAGGATGAGGGGAATAACCCTGATAATGTTTTCTATTTTAACTACGACGGCATCAAAGGTTGTTACAATAAGAAAGCCATGTTTGATTCGGTCTTACCCGACAACGCTAAACGGCAAACTTTTAAGTAATGGCGGCTTGCCTGGAAGAGTTCAAAGTTCAAGGTTCAAGGTTCAAGGTTAATGTAGGGTGCGCACCGCCCACCATGGTAAACGGTAAAAGTTATTAAAAATATGGTGGCACAGGCGTCCGGCCTGTGCATGACGAAGGTGCGCAGTGCGCACCCTACAGGGCTTTGGTGGCACCGGCATCTTGCCGGTGCGATGCACAGGCTGGAAGCCTGTGCCACCAAAGGCGGTGGGCACGGAGGCCAGCCACACCAACTTTTCATAATGTATGGGTGGGCCAATGGCCCAGGGGAAACTTCCCTAATCATTGATGGGATTGACTAGTGGTTAGGAGCAAGGGGAATAATTGGGGATAATTTCTTTAAATTTCGCGATTAATCCGGTCGCGTCCCGCTGGTGGATCAGGGCTTGAATGTCGTTCAGGTGCGTTTCCCAAACCTCTTTGGACTCCGGCGCTCTGATAGCGCGGCTGATGAGGGGATGTTCGGTGGGGTGGGATTCTTCGTCAACGTTGAACAACTCTTCGTAAAGTTTTTCCCCCGGCCGTAGGCCCGTGCAGGAAATCGCGATATCTTTGCCGGGGGTCTTACCTGCCAGGACAATCAATTTCTCCGCCAGGTCCATAATTTTGACGGAACAACCCATATTGAGCACAAAGATATCGCCGCCTTGACCCATATAAGCGGCTTGCAGGACCAACTGGACCGATTCCGGGATGGTCATGAAAAAGCGCTCGATCTGCTGGTGGGTGACGGTCAGGGGCCCTCCCCGGGCCAACTGCTCTTTTAAGATGGGAATAACGCTGCCGGCGCTTCCCAGGACATTGCCGAAGCGGGTGGTAATAAATCGGGTCTGGTGGGACCCGCCGCAGGCCTGCACATATTTCTCCGCAATTCTTTTGGTGACGCCCATGACACTGGTGGGATTGACCGCCTTGTCCGTAGATATCATCACAAAGCGCGCCGTTTCGGCCGCCAGGGCGGCGGCCACCAGATTACGGGTGCCCAGGATATTATTGTAAGCCGCCTCAATGGGACAGCGTTCCATCAAGGGAACATGTTTATACGCGGCAGCATGAAAAACCAAATCCGGCCGGCAGCGCTGCAACAACGCCCTCAGACCGGGACCATCGTTAACGCTGGCTATCAGGGCCTGCAGATCGAGCTCCGGGAAGCGGCGCTTTAAATCCAATTCAATCTCATAAAGATAATTTTCGGCCCGCTCCAAGATCATCAGGGTCCGGGGTTGAAACTGCGCCACCTGCCGGCAAAGTTCCGAACCGATGGAGCCCCCGCCACCGGTCACTAAGATTACCTGGTCCTTGATAAAATTCCTGACCCCGTCTTTTTCGATGTAAATGGGAGGGCGCGGCAAAAGGTCTTCCAGTTCGATGTCCCGGACGTCGGACAGACGGAAGCGTCCATCCAGGACATCTCCCAGCGAAGGGACAATCCGGTAGCGCACCTGCCAGCGTTTGCACTCTTCGATGATCTCGTTGATTTGATCCAGCGGGGCATCGGGCCATGCAAAGATGATTTCTTGCACGCGGTGGCGTTTGATCCCCCGGGCAATTTGATGCAGGCCGCTCAAGATGGGGACATCGTAGAGCCGGAAGCCTTGGAACCTGCTATCGGGCGATACCAGAACTACCGGCAGATAGTTGCTGGTGTGGGTATCCATTTCTCTGATCAAGGTTTCCGCCTGGTCCACCGGACCTATGAGCATGACCCGCCGGCTCTCCCCGGCCGGAAGATAGATTTCTCGAAAGTGGCGCAGAAATAAGCGGGTGCCGCCGACCAGGATGATGAGCAGAATAGTGTTTAAAATATAAATGGATATGGGAATGCCGCCGACGTATGGGCTGAGGAAAAATTCCAGGACGATCATGATCACCATGCTGGTCAGGGCAGCCCGGATAATATTGCGCAGGTCCGTGAAACCGACATAGCGCCACAGACCTCGGTACAGGCCGAGGAAATAGAACACTAAACCCTGAACCAGCACGAAATGCGGCAGGGTCCGCAGCATGGTATCGTAATATTTTTGGGGGATGAGGCAATCAAAACGCAGCAGATATGAGCCGGCATAGGCTAAAACCAGCAATGAAATTTGGAACAGGATCAGAAAGGGCAGCCGGTGATGGATGAGCCACTCCAGGCACTGCCTTAATTTGGGATTATCCCAGAAGGAAACAGAATTTTTCATCATATCTTTATGATGTTATGCCATTAATGGATAGCAGGGGCAAAGTTTCTCATAACCAGGCTCAAAAACTCCTGCCAGCTTCCTAAGGCGTCCAGGGTGGTATTCCCTTTGCTGAGGTTTGCAGAAAAAAACCCTGCCGATTATCTGAGGGGCGAGGTTGCCTCGCTCCCCGTGGGCAAGAGCCCATCGTAGGAAAAATTGTTTATTATGGAACTTATCATGAGTTTGTATCCGGCTTTTCACCCCTCAACCGGTCGGGATCGTTTAATTGGGGATAAAATTGGGCAGCACCGGAGCTAGCTGCAGGGCAAAGGCGTCCAGGCGTTTCCGGGCCGCATCCTCATTTGGTTCCGCCATCGTGATCAGGCGGATGAGGGCGCCATCCGTACGCCGGCGCCTGAGACCATCCAGGACCATGTAAAGCTTGTTCAGGTATTCGCTGGTAAACCACCGCCCCCGCTGCAGATACCAGTAATAGACTACCATGCTCGTGCCCATCTGCTTCAAGATCATGTAATTAACCGGCATATCCTTGCCGATCCGCCCGATGCCGGTGTTTAATTGGGTCCAGCCACCTCCGGTAAGACAAAGTTTGGGCGAGTGCACAAACCCTCCGGCCTTTTTCTGCGTCTCGTAGTAGGCGATCCATAAGGAGACCGGGGGTTGCCCGGGATGGGTGAATTCGGCGTTAAGGTGGGCATCGGATTTGGTGGCTTTGACCATTTCCGGGTCGATGAAGACCAACTGTCCATGCCAGGGGCCCAGTTCCATGGGGAAGTTGTCGAAACTCTGACCTAACTGCACCGCCGGAGCCCGGGCCACCCGGATGGCAATGGGCCCGCCCAGGCCGACCAGGACCAGGGCGAGCACCAGGTAAGACATTATCGCCAGCCCACGCCTTGGCGCGGGGTTAGGGGGCGCAAACGGCTCCGGGGGTATGCCCGACAGGGGTTGGATCTTATTTGATATCCAGTTAATCAAGCTGAGGATTCCCAGGCAAAAAACAAAAATGAGCCAACCCGAGAAGGCGTGCCAGAATCCCGGCACCTGCAAGGCGGGAATGATGCCCATGGCCATGACTCTGAAGGCATTGGCCACGATGGCGGACGGGATGAGGACCATGAGCAGCAGGAGGATTTTCCAGAGGCGGCGCTGAAAGAAATAGCAGAAAACAACCCCCAGGGCAAACAGGGCCAAAATATAGCGTAACCCGCTGCAGGCTTCCACCATCTGCATCTGCCGGACACCCAGATCTATGACATTGCCTTGACAAAAGGCCGGGATTCCCACCATCTGCAGCATGGCGGTGGCCAGGCGGGAGGAGATTAACTGCAGCGGCATGGTCAGCTGTTTCGTCAGCAATCCCGGCAGCGGGAACATCAGGATCAGCAGGAAGAGCGGGAACAGCAGCAGACGCACCAGGCCCCAGCCGCCCATGAGGAAAATTAGGCCGGTTATGACCACAACAAGAGAAAGGCGCGGAAGGTAAAAATCGGCAGCCAGTTCGCCCACTAGATAAAGACCGAACCCTGCAACCAAAAACAACAGTCCCAGCCAGGAAGGCCGCCAGAGATAGCTGCGTATCTGGGGTAACCTCAAGTAAACGATGTACACGCTTACCAAAGGTAAGAGCAGGCCGAAGGAGTAGTCTTCGTTTTCAGCCAGGTCCACGAACAACTTAGCCAAGACCGGCCAATAGAACCATAAGACTGCTATGGCCAGCACCGCCATAGTGACCGGGATTAACCGGCTGAATGCCTTATCTTCATTAGCCATCGGTCAATTATTCTCCTCGCGCCAACAGGAGATCCCGCAGGGCCGCAAAGGTATTCACCGTGGCCTTCGGTTCTCCTCCGGGCGGGGGACTTGCATCACCATAGAGGCCGATCTTTTCCCGCACCCGAATCGTGTGCCACCCCAGGCGGTTGGGACCGACAAAGTCTTTGCTGGGGTTATCCGCCACATAGACGCAGGCTGCGGCCGGCACGCCGCTGGCCCCCATAACCTCCAGAAAAGCTCTGGGGCTGGGCTTGCCCCAATCCTCGCCATGGGCTCCCGTAAACACCAGATGATCGAAATAGGCTTCCAGTCCCAAAGCTCGGAGTTTGTTCTGCTGCGTTGGCCACGGTCCGTCGGAAATCAGGGCCAGAACCACGCCTTTTGCCTTGAGCGACTGCAATAACTTCGGCGAGTCGGCAAATGGCCGAATCTGAGGCTGGTGTTCCCGGTAGACCTGGACCAACTCTTTTACCCGCGCCGCGGGGAAAACGACTGCCAAACTCTCCAGGGCCAGATCAAAAATATTGCCCCGGGCCCCGGCGATAAACAGGCTGGTGGCGGTATTAAAGAAAGACTCGGCATCGATTACCCCCAAATCATCCAGGTGTTGGGCCACCGCGGTAAAGCCGCTGTGAACAAATTCCCGTTCCGGGTACAGGGTGTCGTCCAGATCAAAAGCCACCAGTTGAAAGATGCCCATGAAAATCCTTTATGACTGGACAAAAACCGCATCATCGTAACGCAGCATCGTCAGCCCGTCCCCCAGGTTGGCTGGCAGGGGAGATAACGCCCGGCCCAACGCCATTTCAACG
>JAHIKF010000403.1 GCA_018897875.1 Pseudomonadota bacterium
AGAGATCTATCCGGCCATCGAGGACTTCCTGAAAAACAAGACCAAGGAAGAAGCCGACCGCATCTTCAAAAGCAAAGGCATCATCTCCCAGCCCCTGCTCACGGTTCTGGAAGCGGCCAACACCGACCACTGGCTGGATCGGGGCGCCCTGGGCTGGTACGATGACCCCTACTACGGCGATGTCTTCACTCAGAAGGTCATGTACAAGATGAGTGGGTCGCCGCCGCGGCTGAAGCACGTGCACCGGCCGGTGGGCTCTGACAACGAGGAAATCTACCAGCGGGTCTGCGGCCTCAGTTCGGACCAGATCCGGGAAATGGAAGCCAAAGAGATCATTTAACCGGAACGTGGCGAGGCCGGGTTATCGTGCCGGCCTGCCTGCGCTACACCTCTATCCATCACGGGAGGAATGACTCGATATGACTGAATTCAAAATGTCGTTGATATACGATTGTGGTAAATGCAAAGCCCGTAACTTCCTGGATCCCTACAGCTACTGGGAATACAAGGGCAACTTCAAATGCGGCGGCTGTGATGCCCTCTACTATTCGGAGTGGGAAAACGGCCAGCGGGTCGTGGAGCCGGAAGCCCCCAAGGGCGATAAGTTCATCCTGCCGGGCTACGTCGAGACCGAAGACCTGAAGCCCCTGTCCGGGCCAGGCAAGACCTCGGACCCGCCCTTTGCCAACGTCACCTTCGTGGGCAAGCCCAAGAATTGTGTCACGTCGGCCCGGGGCAAACTCGTTGCCTGCACCCAGCTCACCCCGGAAGACCTGGACGGCAGCGCCTGGAAACGGATCACGGCCCAGCGCAAGTACGGGAAATCCTGGTAGTTGCTGCGTAACTTCGGAAGATAGGAGGAATCCTGAATATGGCGATTCTCTGTGACGATTGCAAGTCCTTAAAACCCACCTACGACCTGCAGGTGGCCAAGGTATTGTTTGGGCACTGCCAGGCCATTGAATATCCTTTCCTACTGGGCATTTTCAAGGAAGCGCGGCTGGGGGCCTTCACGGCTCCCAAAGACTGCAAGTTCTTCCAAGAAAAGAAGAAAAAGTAGGCTAACCTAACTCTACCCCGGGGCGTCGCCTGGCGGCGCCCCGGTTTTTTTCGGGCTGGCCCCTTGCTTCCCGGACCCAAGATTTATAAACTGGGGGTAACTTCGAGTCTGGAAATTACCCGAGGAAACCGGCGTTGCGCCGGTTTTCGGGGCTGCGGCACGGCGCTGGGGCCATTATGACAATTCTTTTGACACAGGAACCTTAATGAAAGACTACTCACTCTATTATTGCGATCAGCGACTCGATGAAGCCGAAGTGGTGGAACTCCTGAAGCTGGCCTGGGATGAAATCTACGAGTTGGAGTTCGACGCGGTCTTCGGGACCTGGCGGGGGGCACATTTTGAGCCGGAAACGGACACGGTGCACATCACCTGGGAAAACGTGTATTCGGCGCCTTTCATGACATCCATTCACCGGGTTACCCGGATCATCAGAAATGACTACCCCCGGGATGAATTCCTTCAACTGGAACAGGCCGAAATCGAACGCATCCGCAGCCTGCCCCGGGGAAAGAGATAAGATCTCGGAACAGGGGTTGGAGAAACCATAACCCCTCTATCCCTGATCCGGTTCAGCTTACCCTCGGAATGGATTAATCTGGAGGCATGAGACGCACAAGATGTCTATCGAAGGTTATATTGATTATCAACGCCGGGAATTCTGTAAGGATGTACGTTGTCCGATACAGCTGGATTTGAATAGTCAACCACCGGGCTCGGATATTTATGAAAAGATAAGGCAGACTTGTAAGGCCGATTGTAAATATACCACCTATCAATTTCACCATTGGTTGATCAATAAAGGTTATTTGCTGGTCCGGCCGGAATAATTTTTCATAAATAATATTAATAATGCCCAAGGGATAGGAGATCTACCCATGAATTGGGGAATGAAAAATCGCTTAAACCAACTTATGCCCAATGGCAAATGTTTTTTTATGCCGATTGATCATGGATATTTTCAAGGGCCCACCAGGAATCTGGAGCGGCCGGGAGAGACGGTAAAACCGCTGCTGCCTTATGCGGATGCGATCTTTGTCACCCGGGGGGTATTGCGGGCGGCGCTGGACCCCCTCACCAGCAAACCGATTGTGCTGCGAGTCTCCGGATGTACCAGCATGGTGGGCAAGGATTTGGCTAATGAAGAACTCACCACCTCCATTACCGAAATTATCCGCTTGAACGCCTCCGCCGTGGGGCTGTCGATCTTTATCGGCAGTGAATATGAAAAGCAGACGCTCAAGAATCTGGCGACTCTGGTCAATCAGTGCGAGGATTACGGCATCCCGGTGATGGCGGTTACCGCGGTCGGCAGGGAATTGGACCAACGGGAGGCCCGTTATCTGAAATTATGCTGTCGCATCGCCGCGGAGCTGGGCGCCAGGGTGGTTAAGACCTATTGGTGCGAGGAACATTTTGATCAAGTCGTGAACGGCTGTCCGGTGCCGGTCATTATGGCCGGTGGGCCCAAGTGCGAGACCGAACTGGAAGTGCTGGAATTCGTTCATGACGGCATCCAGAAGGGAGCCGTAGGGATCAATTTGGGCCGCAATGTCTGGCAAAGCGCTCATCCGGTGGCTATGGCGAAAGCCTTACGGGCCATTGTGCATGACAATGTTTCCGTCAAGCAGGCTCACGAGATCCTGAAGCAGACCAAAGAAGATAAGCCGAAAGCCAAAGCGTAATCCCACAAGTTCAAGGGTCAATATAGATAAGCTACTAACCTTGAACCTTAAACCTTGAACTTTGAACTTTTTCTAACCCATATGCTGGTCGCCAAATACTACAACAATAACGATATTCGCCTGGAGGAGCTTCCCACGCCCAAGATCGGGCCGGGGGAGATTCTGGTCAAGGTCCGTGCCAGCGGCATTTGCGGCACCGATGTGATGGAATGGTACCGCATTCAGAAGGCTCCCCGTATTTTAGGCCATGAGATCGCCGGCGAAATCGTTGAGTCAAAATCAGACCGCTACCAAACCGGCCAGCGGGTATTTGTCAGCCATCATGTGCCGTGCAATACCTGCAAATATTGTCGGGACGACAATCATACGGCCTGCGATACGCTGCATTCCGGCAACTATGATCCCGGCGGCTATAGTGAATTTGTCCGGGTACCCAAGATCAATGTTGAATACGGGGTGTATGTCTTACCGGATCAGGTTTCCTATGTCGAAGGCACCATGATCGAGCCGTTGGCCTGCGGGGTCAGAGGCCTGGGGCTGGTTGACATTCGGGCCGACCACACCGTCTTGATCCTGGGCTGCGGCATCTCCGGCATCCTGAATATCCAGTTGGCCAAGCTCAAAGGCGCCCGGGTGGTGGCCACCGACATTAACGAGTATCGCTTGCAGAAAGCCAAGGAGTTCGGCGCCGATGAAGTGCTTAACGCCGCTCAAGACCTGAATCTCAAGGCGGATCGGGTCCTCGTCTGCACCGGCGCTTACGCCGCGGTGGAGCAGGCGTTTAAATGTGTTGATAAGAAAGGAATCATCCTCCTCTTTGCCATCCCCAACCGGGATATCGCCATTCCCATCCCCGACTTTTGGCGCCATGAACTCACGGTGACCTCATCCTATGGCGCCGCACCGGTTGATTTGGAAGCCGCCCTGGCACTCATTGCCGATAAAACGATCAACATCAAAGACACCATCACCCAGACCCTGCCCTTAACTCAAATCCAAGCAGCTTTCAAAATTGTCGCCGAGGCCAAGGAATCTTTAAAGGTGGTGTTGGAGGTTAATTAAACTGATCAAAGATTGACCTGCCAACCTGCCGAAGTCGTTCACAGTTCTGTAAAATTAAAGAAAAACCCTGTAATCCGTCTTCAAGACCTGCGCCAAGCGTTTGGCCATGTTTTTGCCGATGGGGCGCTTACCGTTCTCCATCTCGGAGAGATTGGGGCGCTTGACCCCCAGCAGGTGGGCAAGCTGCTCCTGGGTCAGGCCCTCCCGCAGACGCAAGCCGCGAATGGCGCTGCCCTGATGCAGGTCAGGAAAGACCTCCTCCAGGGAGAGGGACTCGTCCTCTGCCCCCAGGATGGCGGCTACGGCTTCCTGAATTTTGCTGATTTTATCGTCGGGGAGCCGATGGCGTCGACAGACTTCAGCAAAGTCTTTGGTAATCTGCTCCTTCGTGGGTTCAAACATAGGTTACCTCCAGACAGTGCGCGCCGGTGACTTTCCAAACGGCGACATATGTGGGTCGCCTGGCTTGATATGGCAATGATAACATTTCTCCATGCCTTGGATTTTGCCGTAATGAGGCCACTGCGGTTGCACCGGCCCGGTAGTGCGCAGTTCCAAAGCCAGGGCCTTGAAGCGCTCCTGAATCTGCTGAGGCAGTTTCTGGTAATTTTTGACTGCCCTTTTGCTGAGGCGCACCTGCCATTTCATTACCCTAATAGGTATCAATTTATGAGACATAAGGCAAGCGCAGTTTTTCCAGGAGACTATCTTTATTTCTGGCGCCCAAGCCAAGCTTGGGCCATAACTGCGTTCCCAAGTACAACTTGGGAACGAGAACCTACCTCACGAACCTACCTCACGAACCTACCTCACGAACCTACCTCACCGGCGGCCTTTGGGCCTTGCCAATCCCGCCAAAACCTCCTATCATGATGACCAAGAAATAAGTTGCCCAGGTTCTTTTATTGTCTGGGTGCGGGTTTTCAGACGGGCGATTTCCCTGCAAGCCACCGGGCGATGCGGCTGGCTCCGGCCACCTGCTGCCCTTTCTGACCATCACGAGGGGCAGGCCCTTCCAGCCAACCCTCCTCCATCGGTGCACCGCCTATGGCAGAAAAGAACATTCCCCCTGAGGTGGTCTCCCGGGTGGCCGAACTCCGGGAACAGCTCAATTACCACAATTACCGCTACTATGTGCTGGATGATCCGATGATCTCCGATGCCGAGTTCGATCGCCGCATGGCTGAACTCACCCGGCTGGAGGAAGCCTACGACCTGGCCAGGCCCGATTCCCCCACCCAGCGGGTCGGGGCCCAACCCCTGGATAAGTTTGAAACCGTCTTGCACCGGCAGCCCATGCTGTCGCTGGAAAACGCCTTCAGCGAGGCCGAGGTCTTCGCGTTCGACGAGCGGCTAAAGCGGTTCCTCAAGACCACGGATGCGTTTGATTATGTCCTGGAGCCCAAGATGGACGGCTGCGCCGTGGAACTGGTCTATGAAAACGGCCGCCTGACCACGGGTTCCACCCGGGGCGACGGCTTTCGGGGGGAAAACGTCACCCAAAATCTTAAGACCATCCACACTATCCCTTTAGGTCTGCTGACGGCAGGAGAGCCGGCCCCGGAGCTGCTGGAGGTCCGGGGCGAGGTCTACATGGACCTCCCGGAATTCAAACAGTACAACGCCGAGCGCCTGGCCCGGGGCGAGCCTGCCTTCGCCAATCCCAGGAACGCCGCGGCCGGGTCCCTGCGCCAGCTAGACCCCAAAATCACCGCCGCCCGGCCCCTGAAGATCTACTGCTACGGGGTGGGGGAGGTGCGGGGACGGAATTTTGACACCCACTGGGAGGTGCTCCAGACCCTGAAACAGTGGGGTCTGAGGGTCAACCCCCTGATTGAGCGGGGCCGGGGAGTCGAGGCAGCCATCGCTTATCATCAAAAACTAGAACACAAGCGTCACGACCAGCACCACGGCCTGCCGTATGAAATCGACGGCATGGTGATCAAGGTGGACCCCCTAGCCTTACAAGAACGCCTGGGCGCCAAATCCCGGAGCCCCCGGTGGGCCCTGGCCTACAAGTTCGCCGCCACCCAGGCCACCACCAGGATATTGGCCATCGAGGTCAACGTCGGCCGCACCGGCGCGGTCACTCCCATGGCGGTGATGGAGCCGGTGGAGGTGGGCGGGGTCACCGTTTCCCGGGCCACCCTCCACAATGAAGACGAAGTGGCCAAGAAGGACGTGCGGGTAGGGGACACGGTCCTGGTGCAGCGGGCCGGGGATGTGATCCCGGAAGTGGTCAAAGTGATTGTGGAGGAGCGTCCGCCCGAGGCCCAACCCTTTCAGATGCCGGGCAACTGCCCGGTGTGCGATACTCGGCTGGTCCGGCCCATTGGTGAGAAGGTCACCCGCTGCCCCAACCCCGACTGCGTCGCGTCCCTGACCCGGGGGATTCAGCACTTCGCCGGCAAGTCCGCCATGGACATCGACGGCCTGGGGGAGAAGATCGTCCAGCAACTGGTAGAGGTGGGGCTGGTGAAGGATGTGGGCGACCTTTACCACTTGACCGAGGGCGACCTCATTCCCCTGGAGCGCTTCGCGGCAAAATCGGCCCGGAACATCGTCAGCGCCATTGAGGCAAGTCGGGAGGTCCCCCTGTGGCGCCTGATCAACGCCCTGGGCATCCGCTACGTGGGCGAGGCCACCGCCCAGCTCCTGGCCCGGCACTTCCCGAGCCTGGAACAACTCATGGCCGCGGACCAAGAAGCGCTGCTGCACGTGGAGGGGGTGGGGGAGCAGGTGGAATACAGCATTCGAGAATTTTTTGACAATGAGCGGAATCAAGCACTGATTAAAAGACTCCAGGACCTCGGAGTACGGGGTTTGCCGCCGAAGCCTCAGGCCGCCTCCTCCCTGGGCGGCAAGACCTTCGTGTTCACCGGCGGGCTCGCCAACATATCCCGGGACGAAGCCAAGGCGATGGTCGCGGCCCGGGGCGGCAAGGTGACCTCATCGGTCTCCGCCAAGACCGATTACGTCGTGGCGGGAGCCGACCCGGGGAGCAAGTTGGCCAAAGCCGAGGCGCTGGGGGTGGAAATCATGGATGAGGCGAAGTTCAGGGAATTACTCGAGGGGAAAACATAATGGCGGACAAGGCGCGAGTCCACGTGGTGATCGAAGGCCGGGTCCAGGGGGTGTTCTTCCGGGCCTCCACCCGGGACGAGGCCCGGGCCCGGGGGCTCACCGGCTGGGCCCGGAACCTCCCGGACGGCCGGGTCGAGGCCGTCTTCGAGGGCGACAAACGGGTGGTGGAGAACATGCTCGCCTGGTGCCATAAAGGCCCGCCCTATGCCTACGTGGACCGGGTGGAGGTGGAGTGGCAGGCCTACCTCGGGGACCTGACGGATTTTCGGGTGGTATATTGATAGGGTGGGAATGAAAAGGAGTTAGCCCGATTTGAAGGCTATTTCTGGCTGATTTGCAGGGGTCTTTCCCCAGCTTGATGAGACCATTTGGCCGGTTTGGTTAATTTGACATACTTTATGCCGCCGGGCTATACTTTTAATAAATTACGATAATTATTATTTCTAATTTTCTAAATTAATGATAGGGGCAAAAGCGCCAGCCAGAAGGTGGATTAAGGAGTCGCACATGGAACTGGTCAAAGTGAAAAGGAACTATCAGATAACTATCCCTCAGAATCTTAGGCGGCTCATTCGGCTCAGCGTCGGGGATTACGTAGAGGTGAATATCCAGGACGATACTTTAGTGATAAGGCCGGTCAAGGTGATTCACCCGGACCAGGAATATTTTTTCACTAAAGAGTGGCAGGAAAAGGAGGCGGAAGCGGAAAAGGACATTGTCGATGGTAAAGTTGCAGGTCCGTTTGAAAATGCTCCAGACGCCTTAAAAGCTTTAAAAAATAATCCATTATGAAGCTCTTTTTCACGTACAGTTTCATAAGGGATTACCGTGCGCTTCCAGACCAACTTCAAAAGACAGTTGACATAAAACTGAAGCTTTTTCTCAGCAACCAGCGTCACCCATCCCTGAATATCAAAAAAATGCAAGATCCTCGAGATATTTGGGAAGGCAGGATCACTAAAGGATACCGCTTTACCTTCCAGATGGAGGGTGAAATCTGCATTCTCAGACGGCTCGGTACCCATGATATTTTGAGAACCCCTTAAGGAAAGGCGGATCGTCTTTTTTTTTAACGAGTTCAAAAGTATGGAAGATGAATCCGCTACTATCTATGCCCGGATATCAACCGACAAACAGAAGGTGGACATGCAGCTTGCCGGTACAACGCACAGGCTAAAAGCCTGTGCCACCATTGCCAAACCACTAGCGTCGGGTACGTCTTTCACACCACCTGGCTGAAGAATACCTCGACTGGTGAAATCCCATTCTGGAGGCATAATCATGGCAGAAAACGATATTCCTGCCTCGGGTGACCTGGTGTTCAAGCCCAGCGCCCGGGCATTTTTTGTCCATTACGTGGCGATGTTTCTGGTTTTTGTGGGCCCCCGGCTCAATCCGGCGGTGGGGCTGCCCGTCTGGCTGGGGACCCTCCTGGGGCTCATTGTCCTGGCCGCAGTGATCTACCAGAAATACGGCCAGGAGTACCAGGTCACTTCCCGGGGGGTGGCCAAGGTCATCCGCTGGCCTTCCCCCCGGCGGCAGGAGATCGCCTGGGAGAACCTGGAGGAGATCCTGGTGCTCCGGGGCTTGACCCAGACCATCCTCCAGGTGGGTAACCTCGCCTTCCGGGATAAGGCCGGGGGGCCCGAGATGTTCTGGTACGGGTTGCTCAACCCCAAGGACGTTAAAGACCTGATCGATAGGAAACGGCCGTGATGGAACCGGAAGCAGGGTGGGGAGCGGTGGCGGCCGTCGCCGAGGCGGACCAAAGGTCTCTGGCGCCCGGGGAAGACCAGGAGTTATCAACCCTGGCGGGGTTTTTTCGGACCCTCTATGCAGTCCTGTTCCGGCCGGGGGAGTTTTTTCAGAACCTGAGCCGGGAAGGGTGGGCCGGACCGTTGGCCTTTGCGCTCATCGTGTCGAGCGTCGGGCTTTTGGGCGCCCTCTTCTGGCAGCTCCTGGTCCTGGCGCCGGCCGGCGGAAACCTGGGAGAGGCCGCCAAACTCTTGCCTTTCCAGGGCTTAGGTCCGGGCTTGCTGCTGGCCATGATGGCGGCTTCCCCGGTTCTGGTGCTGGCCAATCTGGGGGTGGGCGGCATCTGCTGGTGGGGAAGCGTGGCGATAGTGGGCGCCCGCCGGGATTTCATCCCGGCCTGGCGGATTTTCTGCTATGCCCAGGCCGGTATGGCCCTGGGGCTCATTCCGTTCTTCGGCGTGTTGGTGGCCGGAATCTGGGTCCTGGCCCTGATGTATTGCGGGGTGAAGCAGGTTTACGGCATCTCCGCCGGGGGCTCTCTCGGGGCCCTGGTCATCTTCTTGACGCTGCAGGCCGTCCTGGTGCTGACCCTTTTACTGGGCCTGGCGGCCGCCCTGGCCTTACTGGGCTTCCTGCTGCTGCTGCTGGGCTGAAGCGGCCTGCGCCGCCTGGGCTTCCCGCCGCTTCCGCCTGATCTGCAAGCCATGCGCGACCCAGCCGATCACCGCTCCCACCACCAGGGTGAGGTAGACCAGAAGATAGGTGGGCAGTTCCGCCAACTGAAATTTGAAGAATTTGATCGCCGGCGCCGGCTGGGCGTTTTCAACGGCAAAGTCCACCAGCACGATGGCCAGGATGATCAACAACACCACCTTGAGCTTACTCATGGGCGCCTCGCTTTTGGGGTCATTCTTTCAGATAACGTTTCACCACGGCCTTGAGATCCTCCAGGTCCGAAGACTTGACCAGGTATTCA
>JAHIKF010000404.1 GCA_018897875.1 Pseudomonadota bacterium
GAGTCCGGCCCCAGGCACCAATGATTTCAATGGGTTACAGTTGGCTCAGGTTGTGGGACCTGGGCCGGTTTTTTTAATTGCGGGTGAATCTGAGTGTGACTTTCCCCTGGCTTGTTCATAGACAGCCATAGCCGCAATCTCAGCTTGGTTAATCGAGTGGAGATAAATTTCGGTGGTGGTCCGGTTCTCGTGGCCCAAAATGCGCTGAATAGATCCGAGCGGGACGTTGCAGTTGTCCATGAGTGAAGCCCCGGCATGTCTTAAGGCATGAAAGCCGAATCGCCTGATGCCAGCTTTGGTGCAAAGATTTTTTAGGACTTCCCGCCTATCTTTGAACGGGCCGACCTTCCTCTCGCCATTGTCCCGGCTCACATAAGAATGCCAGAAAACCCAGGGTCTGGTCTTATCCCTATCGGAAAACCTGCGGGATAGGATACTGAAGACTTTCTCGGTCATCGGCACTTTCCTCGGGGTCAAGTGGCCACCCCGTTTCTTCCGGGTGTAGAGCACCACGTATCGCTGCTCGAGGTTCACATCGTCCCAGACAAGGCGGTTGACTTCGCTGACCCGGCCCATGGTGTCCCGTAAGAGCCATAGGTAATCCTGAACTTCAGGGTCAGCGAGGGCGATCAGCGTGTCTATGTCCTCTGCCGCCGGCACGTACTTAAACCTCTTTGCCATGGGCAGGAAACTTAAGCCTACAACCGGGTTTTCGGTGATCCAGCCCTTCTTTTTTCCGAAATTAAACGTGGCCTTGAGGTAGCGAATTTCCTTATTGGCGGTAAAGGCGGAGACTTTGCTACGGTCCAGGATGAACCGCTCCACCATATCTCGGGAAATTTCGCTGCATGTGAACTCTTTCCACTGCCTAACCCATCTCCGGGCGGATACCTGGTAGGTCTGGTAGTAGCTCTCGGAATTATAGTCCTTAACGTGGTCCAGTCGCCTATTCACCAGGTCGAAGAAGGCCATGTCGGTCTGGGTCGTCTCCACCGGCTTCATCGGCGCCGGGTTCAGAATTTCCTCCTTTTTTTGAATTTCGGCCTGTTTGGCCTCTCTCTTGGTTTTGAAGTACCGGGATGTGTGCCGTCTCCCGTTGAGAGTGAAATCGGCCTTCCACCCTCGGTCCTTCTGAAAATAGATGCTCATAGAGGTTCTCCTTCCCAGGGAAGAACAGAGAACCCCCAAGTTTCCTGCCACCCAATATCTTCCAATGCCGGTAAACCCAGCTCAGGCTCTTCCGGAGATATTGGGCAACATCCTCTCTGTGCCGTAAACCCCGACGGCAGCGAAAAGTGGAGGCTCACTGACGGGTGGGGGGGTGGAACAGGAGCCCCCGTTATTGACCAGGACGGCACCATCTATACTGGTGGCAAGGTTGGCAACTCTATGGGCCTTTATGCCATTAATCCAGATAAGAGTGTCAAGTGGACAACCACGGAGACGTGGGCCACCTTTACCACCCCCTGCCTGGGACCTGATGGCAATATCTATGTGGTAAATAAAAACGGGCTCACAGCTATCAGCAATTCCGGGGCCTTTGTGTGGAGACTGGAATTACCTGATATCAACAATACTTCCTCCCCGGTGATTGACAAGAATAACACCATCTATTTGGCAGCCGGCCGCAAGCTATATGCCGTGAGACCTGACAAAAGCATCAAGTGGACCTTTGAAGCAGGCAATAAGATCTCTACCCCGGCCATTGGAGCGGATGGGAGAATCTACTTTGGCGCCGACGACGGTTATCTCTATGCTGTGGGTCGTCCGGTTTCCGCCGGCATGCAACCCGGCATCATCCAGCTCTTGCTGGAAAATTAAGCGACCAGGGTTATCGGTTATTATGCCGTAATTTTCAGGAGCATCTTCGGGGTTAAACTCGGGGAGAGAGGTCACCATAACCCTTTTTGGACTGCGGTGTCCATGGGTACTGCATAATCTCGGGTAACGACATTTATCCGAAACTGATACCATTTGGCGATCAATGGACAATTTTTGTAGGGGGGGACCTGCGTGTCCCCCCAAGAGGGCGCACACACAGGTGCGCACCTACATATACCTTGTTCCTTTTTGACCGCAACTCAGTATGAACACCCAAATTATACCAAGTCGAGACCTCTACGAAAGTCCCCTCACCGGTCATTCTGAGGCAGTGAAGCGACCGAAGAATCTCATAACTCCAAGTAAATACGAGATCCTTCGCTGCGCTCAGGATGACAAAATGGCTTGGCGCAGAGGCCTCAACTCAGGATCATTCACCTTAAGGCGCCGTGCTTGAGTCGCCGCCCCCGCCCAATACCGCATAAAGCCGCACCTGATTGGCGAGCTTCGTTAGACGGATGGCGATGAGTCCCTGCTGCGCGGAGTAGAGTGAGCGTTGCGCATCCAGCACGTTCAGGTAAATGTCGATCCCCTTCTGATAGCGCATATTAGAGAGCCGGTAGGTTTTCGAGGTGGCGTCCAGCAGGGATTGTTGCGCCTCCATCTGATCGCCCATGGTTCCCCTTCTGGCCAGGGCATCGGCAACCTCCCGGAATGCCACCTGGATCGCCTTTTCATATTGAGCCACGGCGATCTCCTTGTCCACCTTGGTTACTCTCAGCGCCGGCCAGGTGCGGGCATCGAAGATCGGCAGAACGATCTGAGGGGCGTAATTCCAGACGAACGATCCGGATTTGAACAGCCCCGACAGGTCGCCGCTGGCGCTTCCTATGGCGGAGGTGAGCGAGATGCGGGGGAAAAAAGCCGCCCGGGCCGCGCCGATATTGGCATTGGCGGCCTTGAGCAAGTTTTCCGCCTGCAGAATGTCAGGGCGACGCAGGAGCACTTCCGAGGACGTCCCGGGCGCAACGTCCGGCAGGGGTGCAACGACGCTCAACACCTCCGGCAACAGGTCGGCCGGCACCGTTGAGCCTGCCAGCAGGTTAAGGGCATTGTTATCCTGAGCCGCCAGTTCGGTGTACCGGGCGACGTCCACCCGGGCCGCATCCACTCGCGTCTGCACCTGGCGCAGATCCAGTTCGTGTGCCAGTCCAACTTCAAAGCGCCGGCGAATTAAATTGTAGGCCGCCTGCTGGCTCTCGAGGGTGGATTGGGCCAGTTTGAGGTTTTCCCGATCCGCGGCCAGGGTCAGATAAGCGTTGGCAATTTCGGACACCAGCAATATCTGCGCACTGCGGCGGGCCTGTTCCGTGGCGAGGTATTCCTCCAGGGCTCGTTTCCCCAGGCTGCGGATACGGCCGAAGAAATCAAGCTCCCAGGAACTGAAGCCCAGATTGACGCCGTACTCCTCCAAGGTCACCAAACCGGTGGAGCCGGAAATCCTGACGTGTTGCTTGGTGGCGGTGACGCCCGTTTCCAACGTCGGTAAAAACTCGGCCCGCTGGATGCGGTACAACGCCCGCGCCCTTTCAACATTTAAGGCGGCCACCCGCAGATCACGGTTGTTTTTCAAGGCGGTCGCAATGATCGCTTGAAGCTGTTCACCCGCAAAGAATTCCCGCCATTGCAGGTCGGTGGCAACCTTCGCCCCCTGCGTGGATGGGGTCTCTTTGTAGGCCGGACCTCTTGGCCATTCGGCGGGAATCGGGGCTTCGGGCCGGGTGTATTTCGGTATCATGGTGCAGCCGGTGGGCAGAACGGCGGTTATCGCCAAAAATAAAAAAAGTTTCTTTATCATATCACTGCCCCTCTGGAGGATTGAGGGCGTCCGCATCGGGCTCTGCCGTTTGGTCGCCTTTCTTTCTTTCGAACAGTTGCACTACCCCCACATAAAAGAGGGGAATGAAGAAGATCGCCAGGAAGGTGGCCGTAACCATGCCGCCCAGGACGCCGGTGCCGATGGCGGTTTGGGCGCCGGCGCCGGCCCCGGTGGCCATGGCCAGGGGCAGGACGCCGAACCCGAAGGCCAGCGAGGTCATGACGATGGGACGCAGCCTTAATTTGGCCCCTTCCAGCGTGGCCTCGATCAATCCCATGCCCTCGTCTACTTTGGCCATGGCGAATTGAACGATCAAAATGGCGTTCTTGGTCGTGAGCCCTAAAACGGTGAGGAGCCCGATCTGGAAGTACACATCGTTGGGCAGTCCCCGCGTTGATGAGGCCACCACTCCGCCGATGACCCCCAGCGGCAATACCAGCATGATCGAAATGGGAACAGTCCAGCTCTCGTAAAGGGCCGCCAGGCAGAGAAAAATCACGATCATGGAAAAGGCGTAGAGCAGCGGCGCCTGGGACTTTGCCATCCGCTCCTGGTAGGAGAGTCCGGTCCAGTCAAAACCGATGCCCTTGGGCAGCTTCGAGACGATCTCTTCCATGGCGACCATCGCCTCCCCTGAGCTCCTCCCGGGCGGCGGTTCACCCCAGATGTTCATCGACGGGAAGCTGTTGAAACGCTCCAGTCGCGGCGACCCCTGGAACCAGTGGCCGCCGGCGAAGGAAGTAAACGGCGTCATCGTCCCGGCGGCATTGCGCACATAGAGCCGCTCCAGGTCTTTGGGCAGCATCCGAAAGGGGGCGTCGGCCTGGACGTAGACCCGCTTCACCCGTCCGCCCTGGATGAAGTCGTTGACATAGGCGCTGCCGAAGGCCGCCGAGATGGTGTGGTGGATGGCGCTGATGGGAACCCCCAGGGCGCCCGCCTTTTCCCAATCCACGTCGATGCGGTATTGGGGCACATCTTCCAGGCCGTTGGGGCGGACACGGATCAGCCTCGGGTCCCGGGCGGTCATGCCGAGCATCTGGTTGCGGGCCGCCATCAAGGCTTCGTGTCCCAGACCGCCCCGGTCCTGCAATTGAAAGTCAAACCCGCCCGCCTGTCCAAGCTCAAGGACTGCCGGCGGCGGGAAGGCGAACACCCTGGCGTTGCGGATCTTCGAGAACTTTCCCATGGCCCGTCCCACCACGGCATTAATTTTCAGGTCCGCTCGGCGGCGCAGCTCCCAGTCCTTGAGGTGGATGAATGCCAGCCCCACATTCTGCCCGGTTCCGGAAAAGCCCCGGCCGGCGAGCGTGAAGCAGGACGCTACCGCTTCCTTTTCATCCACCAGAAAATGGCTGCGGACTTGATCCAGGACGTGCCCGGTCTGCTCCAGGGTCGAACCCGTCGGCAGCATCGCCTGGGAGAACATGATGCCCTGGTCCTCATTGGGGAGATACGCGGTGGGCATGCGCTGGAACAGGAATACCAGGACCGCCACCATCAGCAGGTAAATAAACAGGTAGCGGAGCTTCCGGGCGAGAATGCGGCCCACCATGGCCTGGTACCGGTCCCGGGCCCAAAAAAAACCCCGGTCGAACCACCGAAAAAATGGCCGAAAGAGAGAGAAACCGGTCTCCGCACCCTCTTGCCCCTTGGCCACCGGCTTGAGGAGCGAGGCGCACAGAACCGGGGTCAGGATCAGGGCCACCAGGACCGACAGCAGCATGGCCGCGATGACGGTCACGGAAAACTGGCGGTAGATGACCCCGGTGGAGCCGCCGAAGAACGCCATGGGGCCGAACACCGCCGAGAGCACCAGCCCGATGCCGATCAAGGCGCTGGTGATTTCTCCCATGGACTTGCGGGTCGCCTCCCTGGGCGAGAGCCCCTCCTCGCTCATGACCCGTTCCACGTTTTCCACCACCACGATGGCGTCGTCCACCAGAAGGCCGATGGCCAGCACCATGGCGAACATGGTCAGCATGTTGATGGAGAACCCGAACAACCCCAGGACCGCGAAGGTTCCCAGGATCACCACCGGCACCGCCAGGGTCGGAATCAGCGTGGCCCGGATGTTTCCCAGGAAAACATACATCACCAGAAAGACCAGCAGAATCGCCTCGAACAGGGTCCAGACCACCTCGTTGATGGCCACCTTCACGAAGGGCGTGGTATCGTAGGGGTAGATGACCTTCATGCCGGCGGGGAAGTACCTGGACAACTCCTTCATCTTCGCCTTGACGCCATCGGCGGTATCCAGCGCATTGGCGCCGGCGGCCTGCCGGACGGCCATGGCGGCCGCGGGTTTGCCGTTGTAAAGCGCTTGACTGCCGTAGCGCTCGGTGCCCAGCTCCGTCCGGCCCACGTCGCGCACGCGCACGATGGAGCCGTCCGGGTTGATGCGCAGCGGGATGGCGGCGAACTCCTCCGGGGTCTTGAGCAGATTCTGGACGATGATGGAGGCGTTCAGCCGCTGGCCGGCCACCGCCGGCGCCCCGCCGAACTGGCCGGCGGAAATCTCGACGTTGTAGGCCTGAAGCCCCTGGATGACATCTTCCATGGTCAGACGGTAATCGGCCAATTTATCCGGATTCACCCAGAGCCGCATGGCATACTGGGAACTGAAGACCTCCACTTCACCCACTCCCGGCACCCGCGCCAGAACCTGCTCGACGTTGGCCTGGGCATAGTCCGCCAGGTCAATGTCATCCATGCTGCCGTCTTCCGAGACCAGACCCACAATGATGAGCCAGTTTCTGGTTGACTTGCTGACCTTGACACCCTGGCGCTGCACCACGTCGGGCAAACTCGCCATGGCGAGCTGGAGCTTGTTCTGCACCTGGGCCCAGGCAAGGTCCGGATCGGTCCCCGGAGCAAAGGTCAGCTCGATCCTCCCGGCCCCGGAGGCATCGCTGGTGGCCGACATGTAGAGCAACTTGTCGAATCCGGTCATCTTCTGTTCGATGATCTGGACCACGCTGTTTTCCACGGTTTCGGCCGAGGCCCCGGGATAAAAGGCGTCAATGGCGATGGACGGAGGCGCGATGGGAGGATACTGGGAGATAGGCAGATTGTGGATCGCCAGTCCGCCCGCCAGCATCATGATGATGGCGATGACCCAGGCGAAGACCGGGCGGTCCAGAAAGAAGTTCGATAACATCACAGTCCTCCGTCAGTTCGATTCTGCAGGCGAGCGTTTCGTATTCGGGGCTTTCACGCCGCCCTTGGGGCCATCCCAGGGAATGACCTTGACCGCGGCGCCTGGCCGCACATTCATGGCGCCCTCGACGATCAACCGCTCTCCGGCCGCCAGCCCGGATGCAACGAGCCATTGGTCGGCGATGGCGCGATTGAGTGTCAACACCCGCTGCTGGACCTTGCCGGCCTCATCCACGACCAGCGCCACGGGTTCCCCTTTGGGATTTCGGCTCACCCCTTGTTGAGGCACCAGGATAGCCTGGGCATCGATACCCTCCTGGACCACGGCCCGCACGAACATGCCCGGCAGGAGCAGATGTTTCGGATTCGGAACCACGATCCGCAGGGTGAAAGACCCGGTCGCCGGGTCCACCGTCACATCGCGGAATTGCAGGGTGCCTTCCAGGGAATACGGGGTGCCGTCCTCCAGGAGGATGCGGACTTTTCGAAGGTTGGCTTCATTGGCGCTGAGCCGGCCGGCCTCAAGGTTGCGTTTCAAACGCAGCAAGTCGGCGGACGATTGGGTCACATCGACGTAAATGGGGTCGAGTTGTTGGATGGTGGACAGAGAAGTGGGCTGATACGCGGTCACCAGCGCCCCCACCGTGACGCTGGACTTGCCGATGCGCCCGGATATGGGCGCGGTGACCCGGGTGTAGCCCAAATTGATCCGGGCCCCTTCAACTGCCGCCTGCCAATATTCAATCTCGGCCCGGGCCTGTGCCACGGCTGCCGCGGCGTCGTCGTAGTCCTGCCGGCTGACCGCTTTGTCGGCCAGCAATTCCTGGTATCGTTCGGCCCGCAACCGGATCGACGGCAGATTGGCCTGGGCCTTGCCCAGCGAGGCCTTGGCCGAGTTATGCGCCACCTGAAAGGGCGCCGGATCAATCTGGTAAAGCAGTTGTCCGGCTTTGACATCGGAGCCCTCCTGGAACAGGCGCTGCTTGATGATGCCATTGACCTGCGGGCGGATTTCCGCCACCAGGTAGGCAGAGGTACGGCCCGGCAACTCGGTGCTCAGCTCAACCTGCTGCGGCTGAATGGTCACCGTGGCCACTTCCGGGACCGGCGTGGCTTGCTTCCCGGGCCCGCGGTCGCAGCCGCCCAGCAAAATCGTCAGAGCCATCAAAACCACAGCCCATCTCAGTGGTTCATAATCATTCCTGTTCAGTTGCATCAGAAATCTCCCCAATATCGGTGATAAACGTATTTAGCCGGCAAACCCAGGCAGGAAATCACGGGTCAATCAGGCCTCGGAAGAAAATGTCCAAAATGGTGTCCGGATCTTCCGGGTAAGGATGACGCTCTGGGGCGTCGAGCCAGAGAAGAAGAGAAGCATCGATAACGCTGTCGAGAGCTGCAGCCAGGTAATAGGGGTCGGCGATCTTCTTAAATCGTTTATTTTTGATCCCGCGGTCAAAGACCGAGGCAAGCCTTTCCAGGAAGTTGTAATATCGTTTCCGCAACTCCTCATTCAGGCCCGCTTTGATGTTAAAGCTCACCCCTCGGCTCTCAGCCAGAAACAGGCGCACGAAGGGCAGATTGCTGCGAAACCTTTCGCTTCTGGTCCGGACATAATTGCGCAGTTTTTCAATCTCGTCATCCGGCGTCTCAATCGCCTGGATGAGCGCATCTTCGAACTTGTCGCATTGCTCCAGAACCAGGGCCCGGTAGAGGTCTTCCTTGTTCTGGAAGAACTTGTAAATTGTTCCAATGGCAAACTCAGCCTGCTCGGCGACCTCGTGCATGGAGACGTTGTGGTATCCCTTCTGCGAAAAAAGATCCAGCGCGGTGGCGAGCATCTCTTGACGTTGCCGCAATTTCTCTCTTTCTCGCCTTGGGAGCTTCTTGTCTTCCATTGTTTGACCTCCGGCGATGAATGCTTTGTTTATAAAATGAATTTGCCGTCATATTTTAGAACTTGATGTCATATTGTCAAGAAAATTCAGCCGGAATTCCCGCCAGCCGGAAGGGCAGGTTCGCAGGTAATTCTCCCTTCAAACAGGGAATGGCGCTTTAAAGGGGAGGAGAATAAAGATCGGTGGGGTGCGGCTGGGTCTGCGACTGGATCCCTGGAACTGATCGTCCGCCAGTCCTCCCGGGCAAAGGTGATGATCAGGGAAAGCCCGTCCACGGCATCGGGGGTTATACGCCAAACCCACCCAGAAAGAGCCGGTAACTGGGTTCCGCACCGCCCCTCTGCCAGAAACCCAAGGCGTTATACGATCATATCGTTAACTCATGAGAAACTATAGGAGTTACTGGTAATGGCCAGCTGTACGGGATAGATCCTGTTTTTTCTTTAGATCGTGGTGGGTTAATCACTACTTTTCTCTCTCATCTTTTCATCTGGCATATTCCCTGGCGGTGCTGGCCTGGAGTTCATAGCCTGCAAATCAATGCTATCCGGTAGCTGATGGTCGGGGGTGCTTGAAGTCCAGAAAAACCCTGATGTTTCACATATGTTTGTGCTATCATTCCCTCTTGTCAGGCTCTTTTTTGTAAGATTGGGAAAATTTAATACACGCGGTATTTTTTCCAACCATAAATCATGGCTAAGTAAATGGGAAAAAAGATTCTTCTCGCCTGGAGTTTCCTGCTCATCGCCATGATGACGGTAGGCTATTTATTTTTCTATCAGGAGAAATACCGGCTCGCGCTGGATGAGATCGTCCGGGTACAGGAGACCTTGTCCCTTATTTATGATGCCCAAAGCAATCTCTCCGACGCGGAAGCGATAGTCCGAGGATATGTTTTGGACGGGGATGAAGGGCAATTGCAGATTTTTGGGAAAGCCCTCAAGGACCTGGACCATGCTTTGGACCGACTGAACCGGGTGACCGCCAATGAGCCGGAACCCCAACGCCTGCTGGGGGAATTGACCCTCCTCATCGGACGGAGGCAGGCCCTTCTCCAGGTATCCATCGACCTACGGCGTCTGAAAGGCTCTGAGGTGCCGGAGCACGTGGTCGTGACCAGAGAAGGGACCAAAGTTCAGAACCAGATTCGCCAGCTTTTCGACCAGATGGAAGATTATGCCAATAAAATGCTGGAGCCGGACTGGCCAAAGGAAAAAGACCGGATTCAAACCCGGGTTTTGGCTCTCTACCTGGTGACCTTCGGCAGCTTGTCCCTTTTGCTCCTGCCCTTGTATTTCCTCAACCGGGAGATTAACCAACGCAAGCAAGCGGAAGAAAAAGTAGTGGCTTATCAAGAAGACCTCCGTTCCTACGCCTCCCAGCTATCCCTGGCGGAAGAGCGCGAGCGTCACCGTATCGGCGCCCATCTTCACGACCATATCGGCCAGGCTCTGGCCCTGGCCAACATTAAACTGGGAGAATTGCTGGACCCTCCGATTCCCGCAACCGGTTCCAAGCCGGATCGGCTGATAGAGATTCGCCGGCTGTTGGAGCAGGCCATTCACGAAACCCAATCCTTGACGTTTACCATCAGTTCCCCTATCCTGCACGAAATCGGCCTGGAAGCGGCGCTGGCGTGGCTCACGGAAAATTCCCCGGGGGAATCGGGCCTGGCGGCGTTCTTCGAAAGCGATGACCAGCCCAAGCCGGTGGCGGAAGAGGTGGGCCTTCTCCTCTACCAGATAGTAGCCGAATTGCTGGCCAATGTGGTAAAACATGCCCAGGCGCAGCACGTGAAGGTATCCCTGTGGCGGGAGTCGGACCGGTTGCAGGTGGCGGTGGAAGATGACGGAGTGGGATTCGAGGTCGGGGACATCGGCTCCCGCTGGCAAGAGGCCAAGAGCTACGGCCTTTTCAGCATTCGAGAGCGGCTGGCCCCCTTCGGGGGCTCGATGACCGTGGACTCCAAACCCGGCGAGGGGACCCAGGTGACCGTTTCGGTGCCGCTGGAAACCTGACCCCCGCCTCTGTGAGGCTTCATGAAGATCAAAGTCCTGCTGGCCGATGACCACCAGATTATGCGGGATGGCCTGGCGTCTTTGCTGGAAAAGCACCCTGACCTGGAAGTGGTCGCTCAGGCCGGAGAAGGCCGGGCCGCGGTGTCCCTGGCCCGGGAGTTCCACCCCGACGTGGTCATCATGGACATCGCCATGCCCGGTTTGAACGGCATCGAGGCCACGCGGCAGATCGTCGCCGCGGCGCCCGGGGTCAAGGTCATCGCCTTGTCGGTCCACGCCGAAGGCCCCTTTGTGGCCGGCATGTTGCAGGCCGGGGCCTCGGGCTACCTTCTGAAACACAGCGCCGCCGAGGAACTGGTGCGGGCCATCCGCCTGGTGGTCCAGGGCCAGACTTACCTGAGCCCCCAGATCACCGGCCAGGTGGTGGAGGGTTACATGGGCAAGCGCTCCCCAGCCGGGGCCTCGGTCTTTACGGTGCTCAGCCCCAGGGAGCGGGAAGTCCTGCAGCTTTACGCCGAGGGCAAGATCACCCGGCAGATCGCCGCCCTGTTGAACATCAGCCCCAAGACCGTGGAGTTTCACCGCCGCCAGATCATGGACAAGACGGGAAGCGCCAGTTTTGCCGACCTCGTCAAGTATGCCATCCGGGAAGGGCTGGCCACCTGATAGTGAGGCGTTCCACAATCAGTGCGGTATTAAGGACCAAGAATGAGCACCCCCCCTTTTCTAAAGGGGGCAGGGGGGATTATAAATAACTCCCTGATAATCCCCCTAAATCCCCCTTTAACCAAGGGGGACTTTAAAAAGGTTTTCGGAAAATCACCGTAATATATTTGTCATATAAATTACGGAACATAACACCAGGCCTGAGCCTCCCGCGCCCGCCCCTTCAACCTCACCAATTCCTGGGTCAAAAACCAGGATTTGGCGCAAGAAAAACCAGTTTACTCCCAGTTTGTTAATTAACTTAAAAATCTAATAATAATGTTTCCAAGAAAGTTAATCTTTATGAAAGCGGTTGTTTATCGCTTAGGCATGGGTTCCGGGAGGTGCTAAGCCGCAAGTAAGCAGGGTTCTGTGAAATTGCCGGTCTGCAGCTAAAGCCAAACCCGCCGTAAGGCGGGGACGGAAAGCCACGGGTCTCAGGAGAATATAGAGATAGCCGGGTTGCCTGGTAACAAAGGCAGCCCGGTTTTTTTGTGGGGAATCAATTTTTGCCGGCCAGGAGGTAACGGTAGAAGTTTTAGAGGCCGGCGGCCAGCGCCAACGGGCCGCCGCCGCAATAAGCCGGGAAGAACCGCAGACGGCCTGCCGGGCGGTAAAAAACATTAACCCCCTCAAAATGCATAAAAAACTTGGAGGAAAATGCAATGAAGAAAAGTTTGATTCTGATTACCTGCATGGCCCTGATCCTGGGTCTGGCGGGTGTGGCCGCGGCGAAATCTATTGATTATGTGGCTACCGAAATCAGTCCGGAGGCTATTTTTAATGGGCAATCGGGTAATTTTCGGCTGATAGGTAGTGTGCCCTGGAGCAGTCCAATCACTTTCAACCTTACCTTTAAGATTGGCACCAACGGAGGAACCACTACTTATCCCAGGGAAGTCACTTTTGGGGTCGTCAATTCCAATGGTGATCCATTGGTTTATTTCGGTGGAGGTACAAAGACTTCTTTCGTGGCAAACTTTGCTCAATACTCAGACACTTTCACAACCCAGGTAAAGATAATTCCACCCGCTGTTGATGGGGCCTACCACGTCAAAATTGCTCCGACAGCTGGAACTGGCGGGAACAAAGGATTGGAACCTGGCGGCGGGATTTTGGTTCACTTTAGAGTTTTTACCCCTTCCTCTGGTGGTGATTGTAACCCGGCTGAGACTTCACTTTCATTAACTCCTGTCCAGGCCTGCGTGGTTTACCACGCCACCTTGACGACCTTTACGGCTACCCTCACTGAGAAGGATGCGCCGGATACGCCTTTGGTAGGCAAAACCATTGATTTTATGGTCGATACTGGCGAGGTTTTTCATGTATCTACCGATGCTGACGGGAAGGCAACTTTCAATTATAATCCCAGCGCCCTCCCGGTGGGTGATCATACTGTGTACGCCAACTTCTTGGGAGAAGGCTGCGCTTATCAAGCTATTGACGCTTCCGCCACCCTGGGAGTGACATATGATTTTCAGGGCTTCCTGCCGCCGGTAAAAATCGAGGGCGCCGGTGTTGGCCTGTTCGCCGGCAAAGTCATCCCGGTGAAAATCAGGATCGCCGATGCCTTTGGGAATCCGGTGCCTGATGCTAAGGCTTATGTCTTCTTTAGCCTAACCTCCGCCAGTGTCCCGGAAGCTCCGGCCGAGCCCATAGCTAATACCAATGCCGATTCCGGCAACCTCATGCGCTACGACCCGCTGGCGGACCAATACATCTTCAACTGGGATACTTCCAAGGTGGCTAACGGGGGCCACAACATTCGGATTTATTTGGGAGAGGGAGGCGCTTGTGCCGGTGCTCGCCTTGCGACCGTAACTATCCAGAAGAGCGGCGGCGGGAAGAAGTAAGGCATTCAGCCAAGTCGTTGTAAATTCATGCAGGGCGGGCCCTGGCCCGCCCTGTTTTTTTCTCGTCCCAAATTGAACCTGGGAGGACTGCAGGGTTCCCCAGCTCATCTTGTGAGCCTGGTTATAGCGTTTGCCATAAATTCCATCCGTTTGGAGGTTCTTAAATCCCCCTAAATCCCCCCTTTTCAAAGGGGGATTTTAACAGCAATTCCTTGTAGTTCCCCCCCTTTTTTAAAAGGGGGCAGGGGGGATTATAAGGCTTCCGTTAACGGAAAGAACTTTTGGCAATGGCTATAACTAAAAAGCGGGCCCCCGGAATATCCGGGGGCCCGCTTACTTTAAGCGCCAACTCTTTATGGGCCGATCATTTCCTGCCCTTGGGCAGCTTTTGCTGGGTCACCGTGAAGGTCTGGCCGGCGGCGGTAATGGTCCCCGATCTCTGGTTGCCGCCATTGGCGGCCACGGTAAAGGAGACCGTGCCGCTGCCGCTGCCGGTATTGCCCGAGGTCACGCTAATCCAGGCGACGTTGTTCACCGCGGTCCAGGCACAGTTACCCTGGGTGGACACGATGATGCTCCCCGAGCCCCCCGCGGTCTTGAAGGTCTGGCTGGTGGGAGACAGGGAGAAGGTGCAGGGCTCCGGCTGCGGTTGAGGCTGCGGCTCCGGCTGCGGTTGCGGCTGAGGGTCGGGTTGGGGTCCGAGCAGGGAAGGGGAGCCTTCATAGGCAACGGTGTAGTCGCCGAAGTTGACGACATTTTTCAGTTCGCTATAGGCAATCCGGAAGAAGCCGGATTCCCCCCAGCCGGTGCCCCAACTGTTTTTGGCGATAAAGTACTGGCCGGCATCATCGTAGCCCACGATCAAAATGCAGTGCCAGCCTTGGAAGGTCCCGGAGACATAGCTGTAAACCCCACTTCTATACGAGAAAAAATCCGCATAGACGCTCATCATGGTGGCCAGGGGGCCGTAGGTGACCAGGGCGTTCTTCAGGCCGTCCACCGTGGCGCTGGTGGTGGCCGCCCAGTGCCAGCCGGAAAGGCGATAGACATTGTTGGTCCAGTCCGGGCTGGCGTTGGCGCAAGAGTTGTTGGTGGCGGTGTAAGGGAAATAGGTTTCCGCCGGCAGACCCAGGTCCCGGAGATAGTCGGAGGCGCTGTTGATGTAACCACCGCCGCAGTTGCCGGCATTGCTGCAAGAGACCATGAGCTGCTCTGATAAATTGAGATCGACCCCCGGGGCCTGGTTTTCCAGGAGCACCTGGGACTCCAGGGCGGCGGTAGCGGCAAAGGCCCAGCAACTGCCGCAGCCCCCCTGGTCCCGGACGGGGGTGACGTAACTGGGAGCGGTGGCGCCGCCGGTGGAACTCCAGTTGTAGCTGGGTGGTGCAGTGACCGAGGCCAGACCCGCCTGCTCTTCGGCCGCGGCTTCATGTTCCGCC
>JAHIKF010000405.1 GCA_018897875.1 Pseudomonadota bacterium
TCTGTCTTTAACCCGGGGGCCTATCTTGTCATCCAGTGCGGCCAGGCCAATATTTCCAAGTATGGCAGTAAGAATATTGTTGAAGTCGTGGGCGATGCCCCCCGCCAGAGTGCCCACTGCTTCCATCTTTTGCGCCCGCAGAAATTGCTCTTCCATTTCTATGCGGGAGGAGATGTCCATGAAATATCCCATAACTGCCTGTTTGCCTCGATATTGAGTGGGGATGACTTTTTCCATCACCCAGCCGGTTTCGCCATTCTTGGTAATGAATTGGTATTCATAAGGGGGCAAACCTTCCTCCTTTAACCTCAGGAGGGCCTGCTCCCGCACAAATGCCCGGTATTCAGGGCTCACCAGACTGAGACAGTGCTGGCCTATCAGTTCTTGGGCGTGGTAACCCGTAATGACTTCAAACCCGGGATTAACCATGGCAAACTTGCCATTCTGGACGATATAGATGCCCATGGGGGCATGAGATACCAGGGATTTGAAGGCTTCCTCGGCCTCCCGCCGCTGGGAGATGTCCCAGAAAGTTACTACTGCTCCACTAACCTTGCCATCCTCTATAATGGGAGCGGTAGCGAAGTCCACCGGGAAACTGGTGCCATCTTTTCTCCAAAAAACTTCATCTGACCCAAAATAGGGCGTGCCCTTCTTAAGAGTTTCATATATTGGGCACTCCTCCTCTGGATACGGACACCCATTCACCCTGGTGGGGTGCCAGGTGGCGTGGCTGGGAGAGCCGATGAGCTCCTCGGCCTCATACCCCAACATTTTGGCCGCCGCGGGGTTGACAAAGACATGTTTTCCTTCGAGATCAAGACCCAAGATACCCTCCGAGGCGGAGCTTAAGATTAGCTGGTGATGATGGTGAAGGCGTTTCAGAGCCTCCTCGGCCAGCTTGCGCTCGCTGATATCCTCAAATATGGCCACTCCCCCTGACAATACGTCGTCCGACGAGAATATCGGCTGGTAAATCGCCCTTACGGTGGTTAGTTTTCCTGCTGTAACCGAAAGGTAGTCGCCTTCGTAATAACCTACCTCGCCTTTGAGGGAAGCGGCTACAGCCTCCCGCATCTTTTCATCAATTATCTGCCGGATCATGTTGAAGCCGATGAACTTTTCCTTGGGAGCGCCGATAATTTCCGCAAACTTTTCATTGCAATCGGTAATAGTGCTCGTCTGGTCATAGTGCACGATACCCAAGGGAGCCTTTTCAAAAACCAACCGAAACTTCTCCTCACTCTTCCGCAGGGCCCGCTCCGCGGCCTTGCGTTGCGAAATATCCCGGCACACGCAAAATACCAGCTTCCGCTCCCCCAACACAGCCCCATTGGCACTGATTTCCACGTCCACAAACGTGCCGTCCTTGCGACGGTAGCGGGTCTCGAAGTGATCGCCAGCATCATCGACGAGTCGGAGTTGTTCTAACAGTTCCTCCCGGGTCCATTGCGCGTCCCAATCCCAAATGGAGAGATCACGGACTTCTTCGGCAGAATATCCCAACATCTCGGCATATCGTTGGTTGGCCTCAAAGACTTTGCCGGTTTGGTCGAGGACGACGATGCCGTCTCTCGACTGATCCACCAGGATGCGTCGCCGGATCGCTTCTTCCGCCAGGGCTCGCTGGGCCGCCCGCTCCTCAGTCTGATCGCGGAATACCAGGACGACGCCCATAACCGCGCCGCTCTCGTCACGGATGGGCGCGCCGCTGTCGGCGATGGGGTGCTCGGCGCCGTCCCGGGCGATGAGTAGGGTATGGTTGGCCAGCCCCACCACCTGCCCTTCTCTCAGGACGCGCTCCACCGGGTTTTCCACCGGGGCGCGGGTTTCCTCGTTGAGGATGTGGAAGACCTCCTCATTGGGTCTACCCCGGGCTTCGGCCTCTAGCCAGCCGGTGAGCCGCTCGGCTTCCGGGTTCATCTGCTTAACCCGACCCTCAGTGTCCGTGGTGATAACCGCGTCGCCGATGCTGTAGAGGGTGGTCCGGAACTCTTCCTGGGCCTGCCGTCGCTCCCGCTCTGTCCGGTACAGGTCTTGATAGAGGTTGGCCTGTCGCTGCCGGTAGCCATAGGCGGTCACCGCACCGGCGAGCAGGATGAAGATGACGACGAAGAGGCCGGTGATCCCGGAGTGGTATCTCGCCTCGGCCAAAATCTCGGCTGCATCCACTTTGGCCACCATGAACCAGGGCGACTGCGGCACGGGACGCAGATCGGCCAGCACCTCCTGGTCGCGGTAGTCCCGGCCCTCAAACATCCCCTGTTTGCCCAGGGCCGCCTGTACGGCTGTCAGTTCAGTCCGGGTCAGGGGCTCCCGCAGGGAAAGGGCGGTTTTTTTCCGATGACGGAGTTCGTTCAAGAACAGCACGTCCTTGCCTTCCACTTTCACCAGGAGCGTTTCGGCGGTGAGGCTGGGGGTGGGCCAGGACTGGATCAGGGGGTATAGGACTTTGTCAACATTGACTCTCAGGACCACCACGGCCAGGGGTTGGCCCCGGGGGTCCAGGACCGACGCCGCCACGTCCAGGTAGACCCGGTTGTCCTGGGGACAGCGGAACAGATCGCTCAAAACCGCCTGACCGCCGGCGACGGCTGATACGATAAATTGTCTCTCGGACGGCGAGAAGGGGGCCGGGTCCGGTATCAGCGACAGGAGGATGCGGCCGTTGGGGTCGAGCAGGAGGATATTCTCAATGTGCCCTTCTGTTTGCTCCAACTTGAACCGCTCCAGCAAAGCCGCCTGGAGGCCCGGGGTGCCGTGGTCCTGGAGCCAATCCATTATCGCCTTGCGCAGAAAGGGGCTGCGGGCTATCCGGTTGGCGTCGTTCAGCCGCTCCCGGCGCCATTCCACGATTTGCCCGACCTTCAGGCCGGCGATGGCCGCCAGATCCTGGTATTTATCCCGGCGAATCCGGTCTTCCTCATACCGGTAATACGCCAGGCCCCCGGCCATAGTTACCAGGCTGACCAGGGCGAAGATGGCCAACCAGAACCGCTTCCGGGCGGTGAACCCTCGGCGTGGGCTGTTCATACCGATAACCTCCTGAGATCCGACGATGCAAGACCTCCCGGGTGGCAGGCGGAAAACCGGACCGGTTCCTCCTGCTCAGAGTTGCCACAAGTTCTCTCATCGGGATAGTATTTAGCTTAACACTGTCAGGACCGTAGTGTCCAGGTCATTTTTAGATCGGCAACCTGTAAACTTCAGATAAGAATTGCTCGGCAATAGGTCAGGGATGTTGGAGGTAGACCGGTAGACAAACGGCTGGTTTTGAGAGCTTGCCATTATCAGCAAATTCTTATAAATGCCAATCAGTTGAAGATCATGATCCTTCTATCGTAAGTCTGAAATGGTGAACACCGCCTCCACCTCGGGGACCTCTTTCTCTACCGCCTCCTTGCCGCCTTCCTGCCGGTCCACCAGGATCAGCACCTTGACCACCGTGAGCCCGAAGTCCCGGGCCGCGGCCACGGCCTTGAGGGCCGAGCCTCCGGTAGTGACCACGTCCTCCACCACCACCACCCGGTCCCCGGGGGTCACGTCCCCCACCAGCACGCCGCCGGTGCCGTGGTCCTTGGGTCTCTGGCGCACCGAAAAGGCGTTGATGGGGCCACCCTTCAGATAGCTGGTGAGCGCGGTGGCGTGGGCGATGGGGTCCGCCCCCATGGTGAGGCCGCCGATGGCATCCACCTTCAGGTCGCGGATCAGATCAAAGAAAATTTCCCCGATGAGGGCCAGCCCCTGGGCATTGTGGGTGGTGGGGCGGCAATCGATATAGTACGGACTCTCCCGGCCCGATACCAGCTTGAACGGCATATCCGGGCTGTAACGGAAAGATTTCTCCCTGAGGAGTTCGAGAAGTTGCCGGCTTGCTTGGTCCATGTTTCCCTCCCGGAGTCTTTTGTATGTGGCAGCCTGACCAGGTGCAATAGCCGCCCCCGGCTGTTGTCGGGCCAATGGTGCGTAGGACGCACCCTACAGGTGGATTGCCGGCGCCGATGTATAGTCTCGGCTCACTGCTTCGAAAAGTTTTCTGTTTTCCGTTTTCCGTTTTCCGTTTTCTGTGGAACAGCCGCCCCGGCGGTTGTACTCCGAAAAGTTACCTGTAGGGCGGGCACTGCCCGCCGTAATCACCGCTCACTGCTTACTGCTCACGGCTCACTGCCCAAACCGGCTGATATATTCCCGCAGCGCCTCTTTGGTCGAAGAAAAGGCTATCTGGGGCCAGGGAATCTCTTTGAGCCCGAAGACCCGGGCCTCCATGGTCTCATCCCCCGCCCCCAGTTCCCCGGATACGTACTCCGTCACGTAGGCCGCGATAATGGTGCGGTGGTCCGGGTAGGAGTAGATATTGAGCAGGCGGATGGGGCGCACGGTCAGGCAGGTCTCCTCCTGGGTCTCCCGGACCACCGCGTCCTCCACCACTTCCCCCATGTCCACGAATCCCCCGGGCACCACCCAGAGGCCGTAGCCCGGGTTGATGGCCCGGCGCACCATGACCACCCCTTTCTCCATGGGGATCACCGCGATCACCGACAGCTTGGGGTCGAGATAAAAGATGAAGCCGCACGCGGTGCACACCAGGCGCTGGGGCTCGCCAGGCTTGATCAGGCGCTTCTCCAGCCGGCCGCCGCACTGGGGGCAGAATTTATAGGTGGCGCAATCTTGTATGTCCGGCATGGGTTTTTACCTTCAAACCACCAGGGTTAGAGGACGGCGTCGGCTCATCCTCAGGGGTGAGAGTTGCTATCAGTCATCCCAAAACCGCTGTTCGGCCTCATTTTGAATCAACCGAGAGAGCTAAGTTGGGAAAGAATCACCCCCCTTTTCTAAAGGGGGGCAGGGGGGATTAAACAAGCGATCAATAATCCCCCTAAATCCCCCTTTAGAAAAGGGGGACTTTAAACCGTCGATGCCAACCTTTAACTGGTTACGAAAACATATTTGCAGCCTAAGACAGGTTTTGCAATAGGTTCTAACCCAGGACAAAGGGCGCCGGCGAAAAAGTCAGCCCGAACACCACGATGGTGATGATCCCCAGCACCCGGCGGCGCCGGTCCAGGGGCACCCAAAACTGATACGGCGGCGGATGGCGCCAGCCCAGAAAGGCGATGAGCGCCGCCCAGAGCAGCCAGCCCGCCCAGAATATGACCCCGCAGATCACCAGGAGGCCGAGACTCACCAGGGAGATGTAACGGTGGTGTTCGGGAAACAGGGCATAGGCGACGTGCCCCCCGTCCAGCTGCCCCACCGGGATCAGGTTGAGGGCCGTGACCAAAAGACCGATCCAGCCGGCAAAGGCCACCGGATGGAGGATGATATTTTGATCCGGCGTCAGGGGCCCCAGGGCCAGCCAGCTCAGGAGCTTGAACAACAGGGGCTCCCCCAGGGTTAAACTGCCCTCTCCCCCGCCGATGACCGTTACCGTGGATAATTTCAGGCCTACCAGGATGACCGGGATGGAAACCATGACGCCGATTAACGGCCCGGCGCAGCCCACGTCCAGCAGGGCCCGCTTATCCCTTATCGGCGAGCGGATGCGGATGAAGGCCCCAAAGGTGCCGATAATGAAGGGAATGGGCGGAGCCGGGATGAAATAGGGCAGGGTCACATCCAGATGGTGCCGCCGGGATACCAGATAATGACCCATCTCGTGGGCGCCCAGGATCAGGAGCAGGGTGAACGAAAACGGGATGCCCGTATAGAGCAGTTCGGGGGTTTCCAGGGGATTGACCCCCTGCTGCAGGGCCCCGGCGATGACGGTGGTGACCACCGTGGCCAGGAGCAACCCCAGGTGCAGCAGGCGGCGCGGCGGCTTGGGGGCCGCCGGCCAGGGCGGCACGAACACGGCCTGCCGCAAAGGCTCCGGGGTCATCTCCGGTGAAAACGGTCTCTCCTCCAGGCTCACTTCAGGTCCACCCCGGCCTTCAAGGCCGTCATCTCCCGCCCGGTGACCTCCCGGAAGGTTCCCCGGAGCAGTCCCTCCAACCTGAGCGGGCCGAAGGCGATGCGCTTTAATTTCTCCACCGGGTGCCCCACCTGCTCCATCAGCCGCTTGATCAGATGGTAGCGCCCCTCATGCACGGTGATTTCCAACACGGTTTTTTCCGGTTCCCGCTTGTTGACCTGCACTTCCGGGTAAACGAACCGGCCATCCAGGTCCACCCCGGCGGACAGTCGCCGCACCGTCTCTTTGCTCACCTCCCCGGCCACCGTTACCCGATAGGTGCGGGGCACCGAGTAGCTGGGATGGGTCAGCCGATAGGCCAGTTCACCGTCGTTGGTAAGCAGAAGCAGGCCCGTGGCGTCGTAATCCAGACGCCCCACGGGATAGAGCCGGCCCGGCATCTTACCCAATAACTCCGTGACCACTCGCCGCCCCTCGGGGTCGCGGGTGGTGCAGACATACCCGTAGGGCTTGTGCAGCATGACGGTCTTGCGCGCCGCGGTCACCTTGACGATGCTCCCATCTATCTTGACCACGTCACGGTCAGGGTCGACCTTGACCCCCATGGCCGTGACCACCTGGCCGTTGACGACCACCCGGCCGGCCAGGATAATCTCCTCGGCGGTGCGCCGTGAGGCTACCCCGGCCCGGGAGAGAAATTTTTGTAAGCGCTCGGTGGTCATGATAATGGGGAAAAAGGCGAAAAGGGTAAAAGGGGAAAAGGAAAAGACTTGCTGGTTAGATTCCTATACACCCTTTCTTCCTTCCCCTTATCTTTCTCGAAGAAACTCGTATACTTCATTGACAGAGTGAACCACAAAAGCGTCAGCATTAGCCGTCAAGTTCGGAAGGTATTACTTCCAAAGATAGAGGTTCTGTCATTTCATACCCTCCTTGCCCCGGCATTAAATTATATCGTAGCCTATCCTAAACACTGGCCACTGGCCACTGACTACTGACCACTATCTCCCCCGGTCCTCCCCTCAAATCATCCTGACTCCAACTAAGGAACTAACTGGAATTTTCGATTAAATCCCACCGCGTCCCGGACTTCGGCCATGGTCCGGCGGGCCTGTTCCCGGGCCAGGTCATTGCCCTGGCGCATGATGTCCAGGACCTCGTCGGGGTGGGCTTCGTAGTATCGGCGCCGTTCCTGGATGGGGGCCATATTTTCCAGCAACGCCTCAGCCAGCATCTTTTTGCAATCCACGCATCCCAGAGTGGCTTTGCGGCATTCGGCGCTGATCTCGTCCAGGCGCGCTTTCGGCAGATTGAGGCGGTGGAAGGGAAAAGCCAGGCAGCGGTCCGGTTCGCCGGGATCTTTCCGGAAGGGGCGCTGGGTATCGGTGGTCATCTGGCGCACCTGTTTGGCCATCACCTCCGGCGGGTCGCTCAGGTAGATGCAGTTGCCATAGCTCTTGCTCATCTTGCGGCCGTCGGTGCCCGTGAGTTTGGGAATCTCGGTCAAGAGGGCCTCCGGTTCCGGGAAAATGGGCCGGTACAGGTGATTGAAGCGCCGGGCGATCTCCCGGGTCATCTCCACGTGCGGCACCTGGTCCACCCCCACCGGCACCCCATCCGCCTTGTACATCAAGATATCCGCGGCCTGGAGCACCGGATAGCCCAAAAAGCCGTGGGTAGCCAGGTCCTTGTGGGCCAGTTCCTGGATCTGGTCCTTGTAGGTGGGATTGCGCTCCAGCCAGGGCACCGGGGTAAACATGCCGAATACCAGGTAGAGCTCGCAGTGCTCCGGAATGGCCGACTGCACGAAGATGGTGGATTTAAGGGGATCCAGGCCCACGCTCAGCCAATCGGTCACCATTTCCGGAATGAAGCTGCTGATGGCCCCGGGGGTCTCGTATTCCGTGGTCATGGCGTGCCAGTCGGCCACGAAGTAGTAGCACTGATAATCTTCCTGGAGGCGCATCCAGTTGTACAACGCCCCGTAATAGTTCCCTAAGTGCATTTTGCCGGTGGGGCGCATGCCGCTCAAGATACGTTTAGGTTTGGTCTCTTTGGATTTCTCAGGTGCACGTATATCGTCAAATGTCATGCTGATTCCTATTTCGAAAATATTTTGTCATTGGTGGCAAGGGCTTTCCAGCCGGTGCGCCGGCTAAAGCCTGCGGCTACCAGATATTAGGCAGATGCTGCTATTTTAACCCAAGCCCCGATATTTTGGCCGAAAACTTTCCCTGCGGCAGCCCCCTTTTGTAAATGGGGGTGTCAATATTCCCCCGGGCTTCGGAAACCCAGCCCCGGCTCCCGGGAAACTGGGAAACAAACCGATCGCCTTATGTTATACCGAGTTCGGTCTGAAATGAAACCAACCAATTAGATAACTTATTGATATCAAACGTAGGGGCGGGTTTAAAACCCGCCCCTACAAGACGAACTCGTTATGAGAGGCATCATCTCAGTACGCCGCGGCCGGTAACCGGGCCGCGCATCACTCATCGAGTGAGGCCAAATAAGCGCTGAGCGAGCTGATCTCCTGGGTCGCCTCAAGTTCGTCCCCGGACCTGAGGTCATGGATGGCCACCCGCACGGGCTCATCCAAAGAAGCGGGAAAGCCGTCCCCGCTGGCGTCGGTCACCGCGATATAGGCCCGCTTGCCCCGGTGTTTGATCCATTTCGTATAAGACCCTTTCCCGGCGCAACTGGCCGAGAAATTGAATCCATGATTTTTCATTACCTCTTCGAGGCTCATCATTGATCACCCGGCATCCTTTCTGGCTCCCACCGCCTGCTGGTCTCATACCAAGTTGCCGTCAAAACACTATGAATAATCATGTCATTCTGAACGGAGCGCAGCGGAGTGAAGAATCTCGTCGGCACTATAAAGAGAGATTCTTCGTTGCACTCAGAATGACAAAAAAATAGTCTTTTAATTGCTCTTTGGTAACAGAAATCTCTGCGGCAGTTAGCATTCACGCCACACCGGTTTTCTCTTCTCCAGAAACGCCTTTACCCCTTCCGCCGCATCTTCAGTGCTGCACAGGGACGCAAACATGTCGCCCAGGAGGTCCAGGGCCTGGTGGTAGGGGACATCCTGCATCCCATAGATGCCGGCTTTGCCGATCTGCAAGGCCAGCGGGCTTTTGGCCGCCAGTCGGGTGGCCAATTCCAGGGTGGCTGCCTCCAGTTGATCCGGCGGCACTACCTTGTTGACCAGTCCCAGCCTCTGGGCCTCGGCCGCCGGGATAATATCTCCCAGCAGCACCATCTCCAGGGCCTTTTTGCGGCCGACATTGCGGGCCAGCGGGGCCGCCGGTCCGAGGCAGATGAGGCCGACATTGATGGCCGTGGTCCCGAATTTGGCATCCTCCGCGGCCACGGTCAGGTCACAGGCAAATGACAGGCCGGCGCCATTGGCCAGGGCATAGCCTTTGACCGAGGCGATCACCGGCTTCTTCATCCTGGCAATGGTGTGATTGTGCTCATCCATCAAGTGAATAAACTCGCGGTAGTCTTTGTTGGTCTTGCCCTTGAATTCGTCCAGGGAAATACCCGTGGAAAAATGTTTGCCATTAGCATCGATCACCACCACCCGCACCTCGGGGTCCTTCTCCATTTCCCAGAGGGCATCATTGAGCTCCCGGGCAAAGGGCACGTTGAAGGTGTTCATCGCTTGCGGGCGATTCAGAGTAATGAAGCCGATTTGATCCCGTTTCTCCACCAGGACGTTTTCAAAGCTCATAACGCAATCTCCTTATCTTTATTTACAGAAGAAATACTGCGGCTTAATTCACTGGTTCATAAATAAGGCAACACATACAGCCTCGTTCCCAGGTGCAACTGGGGAACGAGGCCAAA
>JAHIKF010000406.1 GCA_018897875.1 Pseudomonadota bacterium
AATCATCTACTTAGGTCCTGGTGTTAAGCAGCACCGGGTTGAGCCGGCGATAGTCGGCCTGGCCGGCGCCGGCGGCCTGGGCCATTAGAATGTAGGGGACGTCGGACAGGGTCCGCCCCAAAAGTTCCACCCCCACGGCGTCGGCGGCCACGGGGTCGGTTGCGATCACCAGGGTGCCGGTGTCCTTCAGATCGGACAGGGACCCGCCGGTGGGGCCGTTGGTCATCATGCTCACCGTGCCGTCCAGGACGCACAGGGTAGGCTTGAGCAACTGGGACAGCTCGGTGATGATGCCGTTGATGTCCTGGTGGAAGATGTTGCGCCGCCCCCCCAGGAAGCCGTAAAGATTCTTCAGGGTCATGGAGGCCCCGGCGCGTTGGTGGTCCTTTACCGGGCTTACCACAATGACCTTGTTCACTCCCGTGAAGGCCCCGGCCATGACCGGCCAATTCTGGAGGAGCTTGCCCCCGGGCAGGCTAACGGGAGCAAACAGGGCGGCCTGAGGCGTGATGAGCCTGGCCCCCGCGGTCCGGGTGGCGTCGGCCAGCCCGCTGATCTCGAAGCTGCTGTATGGGTCGTTGATGGGGTTGTCCGTCACCAGCACCTGGGCCGCCCCGGCCTTGATGCAAAGGCCGGCCACCGCCGCCAGCGTGTCCGGATGGGTAGTGGCCCCCAGGGAGGCCGGGGTGGCGAACGCGGCGTTGACCTTGATGAGCACCCGGTCGCCCTTTTGAATGAAGGCCTCCATACCTCCCAGGGCCTTAACCCCCCGCTCGACCATGAGCACCCGATCCGTGCCCCGGACTATAGCCATTTTTCCTGGCCCCGCAGCCATGGCGGGGAGGGAGTAATTCCCCAAACCGGTCAACGCCTTCCGGACCTCAGTCGGGACGGGGCCTTTCGGGTCATAGAGGGCCAGGCCGAGGCCGCCGGTGGCCAGGGCCAGGCCCGAGGCGTACCCCACCCGCTTGAGGAAATCCCTGCGGTTCAACATATCGGTTTGTAGCCGTTCTTGTTCTTTAGGCACCGAATGGTTATCCATTGCACGCAGAAATGAGGTTATTTCATTTTCCCGCCATATGCTTCATCTATAAACCATATATAAGCAGCAACTCCATACGCATCAGAAGTCTCAACAATTATTGACCCTGAAGAAAATGCATTTATAATCCCTCCAATTATATTTGCTTTATATCTTCTTTTCCATCTAGTTGTATCATCTTTATTCTTAGCTTCAATAGTAACCATCAGCTCATTAACTATAGTCCACTCACTGCCGTTATAAACTTCGCTTTTAAAACTATAATTCTTTTTATCAGGGATACTTAAATAACAACCGTTAGGCAATGGGCTTCTTCCAAGATCATAAAACGGATCTTGTGGATGTTTCTTCTCCCCTATTAATTTTGCTCTTTCCGCAGCCGGTAAAGGGGAAGGAAGGCTATAATTTTCTGGCTTGAAAGGTTCCAGTTTAGGCACCGGCTTCCAACCAGGTTCCCCCAATAATATTTCTGTAGCCCCAGTAATACGGTTTATTCTAACTGGAATTGTCTTTTTGCCATCTCTCATACTGTCGTAGCGATAAAGTGTGGGCCAAAATAAAATACCGCAAATAATCACTGTAATACAAACCATTGCACATATGAGGAGCTTAACTTTATCTTTGTTCACGGTTTCCCCTTAAGCCCGGCCCGCAATTGGGCCGCGAGTTCCAGCGCCGCGGCTATCGAGGTCGCATCATGCACCCCGGCCAGAATCCGCCCCTGGACAAAGACCATTTCAAACGAGTTATCCAGGCCAAGCACGTCGATGTTTCCCGGCGCTCCCGGGGCCGGGACCTTCTGGTAACCGTTGGCGGCCAGAAAATCCAGGTAACGCCGCGTCTCCGCCTGGGCCTGCTCCGGGGTGTCGCGCACTGCCACAAAGGCCGTGGCTTTCCCTGCCTTCAGGCTGTATTCCCCGGTGAGCATATTATTCAAACCCTCACAACCAAAGGTGTCGGCGGCGCATAGACGCACGGTTTCCCGCGCCAGGCCTTCCTTGGGGAAGAGCGCGGCCGCATCCTTGGCTTCACCCTGGGAGGGCAGCTTGGCCAGGAGCGCCGTGGCGTAAGCCTCCAGGGATTTTTGCAGCGTCTCCGAGGCCCGGTCAGCTACGATCTCGACGTAAAACTTCCCCTGGGTGAAGAACAGGGCATTGCCCGTGGCATAGGCATTGGCGGTCAAGGGGATTGTGGGAGAACCTGAACGGCGTTGACCGCTGAACACGGCATAGGCATTGGGGGCTGAACCCATGTCGTAGACCAACACCTCCACGTGCGCCCCGCCTGAGCCGCCCAGGCCGAAGCTGCGGCAGGACATCTCTTTGAAGCCGGCGGACAGGTAAAGCTCGGCCTTGCCGTCGATCTTGTCGGAGAGGTTGTCCGGGCCGAAGCTCTGGGTGGGGACCAGGGGGGTGAAGCCGTCGACCTCGGGGATCAGCGCCGCGGTGGCGGCCAGGGCCGGGGCGGCAACGGCCTGGGGCCGGCCCTTAACCTCAGGGGCGCTCATGGCCACGATCACCGCCGGGTTGAAGCGGGACTGTTGGATGAGCAGTCCGACCATGATCAAACCCAGCACGGCCAGAATGCCGTAACCGGTCAGCTTCTGGGCCGCCCCCACCTTTGCCTTTCTGCGCGCCATAAATCTTCCGAAAAGGGCAGCCTATTTGGTAAGTTTCTTGCCCTGGTTCAGATCATAGATCGGGGCAAATTTGAGATCTTGCCGCAGGACTGCTTCCGGGGATTTGGCCACGAGTTCGCCGTTCTTCTGGATGAAACGCAGTTCGGCCCCGACCCCGCACCCCGCGGTGCAGGCCAGGTCAAGTTTGGATTTGGCCGAGGCAAACTGCTCGCCTGCCTTGCTCTTGTGGAATTTTTCCCGCCATTCGATCCATTGCTGGGGAGTCAAGCCGCTCTGGTCGATGAAGACGTAATAAACCACCTGGTCCGGGCAGTCCTCCTCCAGGTAGAGGGTGTACTCCGCCGGCATGCCCGGGCTGCCGGGCCCGGCCGGGCGATTTTTATCAACTGATTCGATGAGCCAGGTCGTGGGGCATTTACGGGAGGCGGCAAAGGTCTTCACCGCCCCGAAAATGACCCCCGGGTTCATTTCGTCGGCCACGAAATTTTCCGCCAGGAATTTTTCGGGCGGGGTGAAACCGGTCAGCCCGTTGGCTTGCCGCAGGGCCGTGGCCTTGGCGCTCGCGGCCCAGGCTGTGGCGCCATGGCCCACTAAGAGCAGAAACCCCAAGAATATCGGCATAAGACGCATCATACCCCCTCCTTCCTCTATGCGGATGGTGAAATGTCGGGAATGCGGGTCTCCGGCAAGGTATTCAGATCAATGGCGACCATAACGGCACCAGAGGCGGATTAGCCATGGGACAAGCTCTTTATACCAAATTATGTACATGTCAAAAAAAATTGCAAGTGCTCTGCACGGATTATAGGAATTGCCAAAAGTTTTTTCCGTTATGGGAAGTCTTATAATCCCCCCCGCCCCCCTTTAAAAAAGGGGGGGAACTGCAAGGAATTGCGGTTAAAGTCCCCCTTTGAAAAAGGGGGATTTAGGGGAATTTGAGAACCTCCAAACGGAAGGAATTTATGGCCAACGCTATGAAACGCTTCCGGCCCCTATCCGGACTTTCGAATCGGCAGGGTGAATCGAAGCTATACCGTGTAACGAAACCGACCTTTAGATTTCCACGGTCTGGTGCAGGGCCGGAATCATCACCTCCGGGAAACCTAAATCGCGGCGTAGCCGGGTGGCGAGTTCGGCGGCCGCGTCCGGGTCGCCGTGCACCACAAAGGTCCGCGCCGGGGGCGGCTTGAAAGCCTGGGCCCAACCCAAGAGACCCGGCTGATCGGCATGATTGCTAAAGCCGTTCAACGTCACCACTTCAGCTTCCAGGGAGTATTCCTTCCCAAAGATCCTGACCACCGGAGTCCGTTCCACCAGGCGGCGGCCCAGGGTGTTGGGGGCCTGCCAGCCGACAATCAGAACCGTATTGCGGTGATCCTCAATATTGTTTTTTAGGTGGTGCTGGATACGCCCGGCCTCGGCCATACCTGAAGCGCTGATGATCACGCAGGGGCCTTTCAGGCTGTGAAGCCGCTTGGACTGCTCCACGTCCCGAATGTACCGCAATTGCTTGAAGCCAAAGATATCGCGGTCGGGGTCTTGGCGCAGGTAGTCCTGGGTTTCGGCGTCGAAATATGCCGTGTGCTGGCGAAAAATATCGGTGACATTAACCGCCAGCGGGCTGTCCACATAGATGGGGATTTCCGGCAACTCGCCTCGGTTATAGAGCTTGTTCAGGAGGTAGACCAAAAGCTGGGTGCGCTCCACGGCAAAGGATGGAATGATTACCTTGCCGCCGCGTTTGCTGGTGCGTCTGATCGTCTCTTTGAGGGCCTCCGCCGACTCCTCTATGGGCGGGTGGGTGCGGCTGCCATAGGTGCTCTCGATGAGCAGGATG
>JAHIKF010000407.1 GCA_018897875.1 Pseudomonadota bacterium
GCGAAGCGCATTCCCATAATCAGAGGATATCCCTTCTCCTTGGCCCGAAGGCCCCCTGCCATTCCCGCCGGTAACCTGGCGACCCCCTATCACCGACATCTGAAATCTTCCTCCCCACAGATGCCCGTGCAAGATAACGAAACGAAAGCTGGCATTTTTCCGGGGAAGGTGATAATTGTCGAACATGGCAAGCGAGCGATGCTCGGGGCTTGGGTCACATCCTGTTCTGGGAGGGCGTGGGGGTGAAACTCCCCCGCGCTACTCGACCGAGTCATTGACACCGTCATGACTCGGAGGCGGCTGGGAGTTCCCGGAGAAGATAAATTCCTGGGAAGAGGCATTTTTTACCGCAACATCCAGAACTATCGTTCATGGACAATGAAGACGTCGCTGTCACCGGCGGGGCAACTTAGCCTTGCATACCGTGGAGATCCTGCACACCGTGGCCCGGAAGGTTCATCTCATCTCCACCTCGGAAATTTCGGCGGATGCGACGGTGTTGGAAGGGGCGGCTTGCTTAACCAATTTGTAGAATGATATTATTTATGAAGTTGTCCGATTTATCGGCGATAATCTCAAATTAAGTGGCGGGCAGGAGCGAAGGTGACCCCCTTGCCGCAATGAGGCTGCGTATGAGTGTTAGGATCATCAGCCGAAAGATTGATGCTCGCAAGGTTACCATCAAGATGGTGGATGGCTCCCTGGTCCAGGGGAAAATCAACGTGCTTAAATCTGGAGAAGGGGACCAGCGGGTGAGCGACATCTTCACCAAGGGGAGCGATCCTTTTATTGTGGTGTTTGATGCCACTGCGGAGGGCAGAAGCGGGCGGGTCTTAGTGATTAATAAACGCAACATTGCCTGGGTATCACCGGATGATGATTCGGTGCGCCAGGACCGTCAGGAGGACGAGAAACCCGAGGAGTCCCGAGGCTCCTGGATGGACCGTATTCGTAAGTCTTAGGTCTTACCTCTGGCCTGCGAGGCCGGACAGTCTGACTCTCAGCCAGTTCGACCTAGGATGAAAAAAACCAGGACAAAGCCAACAAGAATCAACACACAAAATTCGAGTCTTCGAACCCTTTTCTCGACCTGCATTAATTTTTCGGCGTCTTTATGCCCGGCTTCCATGTTGGCCACCTCTGACATAATAGCGTCATACTCTTCCCGTGTTATTATCCGACCGGATGAAGGCATGACTTCCCTGCCACTATCCAGAGGTATGGTTTCTATGGGAGCCTCCTATGTTAAGGGGGTCACCTGAAGTGAGATTTGCCTTTTCCGATGGGTTGACACCCCTCTACATCAATCTATCGGCAGCTTCAGGTTAAACTTGATTTTTTTCAGTTGCCCTCGGCCATAGTCATACCAACCGGCCCCGCCCCAGCCGCAGCCGAAAGCGCTCTCAGCCTGATAGGTCCCATAACCCTTGGCGCGAAGCATCCAGGAAAGCCCGGCATGGGAAAACCGTAAGCCGAGTTTGATGAGGCGGGGGTTGGAAACGTTACCCGGGGAGCCGGACTGAGGCCCACGGCGAAAGCCTTGGAGGAGCCACTGGACCCTACCGTAGGCGCGCCGATCCCCGACCCTACCTGTGAGGGCGTGGGGGTGAGATTTCCCCACGCTACTCGACTTCTTTATGTTCGGGAAGGGCCGATAAAAATTAACCTGATTCCTTGAAACTGCCGACATGATTCGCAGGGAGGTGAAGAAAATGACACCCTCGACGCAGGCCGGGCCGTTGCCGGAATTGTTGCAAGCCTTGGAGAATATCTTTGGGGGACACGTCACCTCGTGTCCGGAAGAGAACGTCTGTGGGAAAGGATGATGCTCTTCACTAAATCGCCCCCCTCATGCCTCCCATTGCGGCCCATGGCCCGCCGGCTGAAGGTTTATCCCTCCCTGCGTCCTGGCCACCTCCCCGGGGATGGTCACGGCGATGTGGAATTCCTTCTTGGTGATCGCAGTGGTAATTACGATTTACGGCCGGTTTTCTATCCAGGGACCAAGGGCCTATGCATGACCGAGGTTAACCAATGCTGATTCTAACCAGAAAAGTTGGTGAAACAGTCCTGATTGGGGAGAACATCCGAATAATGGTCGTCCAGGTGCGGGGAACACAAATTCGCCTTGGCATTGAGGCCCCGCCGGACCAGTTGGTATTACGAAAAGAAGTGAAACCGGACTCTGAAAAGAAGCCAAAAGTCACAAGCTCCTGAAATCTTCCTCCCCACAGATGCCCGTGCAAGATAACGAAACGATAGATGGCATTTTTCCGGGAAAGGTGATAATTGTCGACAGTGGCAAGTCATCAGCCAAACCGGCCGGTAATGTATTCTTCGGTTTTTTTATTGGCAGGATTGGTAAAGATCTTTTGGGTATCGCCGAACTCGACGATGTGGCCCTGGTAAAAAAAGGCGGTGAAGTCGGATACTCTGCCAGCCTGTTGCATATTGTGAGTGACAATAACGATGGTGTATCTGGATTTCAGCGAATGGATCAATTCCTCGATCTTGGCGGTGGCTATGGGGTCAATGGCGGAAGTGGGTTCATCCATCAACAAAACCTCCGGCTCCACCGCCAGGGCCCGGGCGATGCACAGCCGCTGCTGCTGGCCGCCGGACAGGGCCGTGCCCGGCTGACGCAAAATATCTTTAACTTCATCCCAGAGAGCTGCCTTGCTCAGGGCCTCTTCCACCCGGTCGGCCATTTCTCCCTTGCTTAACTTGTAATGCAACTTCAGGCCAAAGGCGACGTTCTCAAAGACGCTCATGGGAAAGGGCGTGGGCTTCTGGAAGATCATGCCTACCCGGCGCCGCAGTTCCATGAGATCCATGGCTGGGTCCAGGATATTTTCCCCGTCTAGTAAAACCTCGCCGAAGGCCCTCTGCTCGCCGTACAGTTCATAAATGCGGTTGTAGATGCGAATATGGGTGGATTTGCCGCATCCCGAGGGACCGATGATGGCCGTCACCTTATGGCGATGGACCTCCAGATCGTTCTCATAGAGGGCCTGATGCTCCCCGTAGAAGAAGTTCACCTGCCGGGCGATGATTTTAGGCCCCATGGGCGCTTCGGCATACGCGGCCGGGACTGCCGTCTCCAATGCCAATGATTGATCGAGAGCGACCGGGTAAGGGAAAACCAGAGTCGTGGTTTTCATGAATGTTTTTCTCCCAGAAAAAAGCGCGCCGTCAGGTTCAAGGTCAGGACGCCGCAGGTAATGAGCAGGGAGGCCCCCCAGGCCATCTGCTGCCAGTCGGGATAGGGGGACATGGCAAAATTGAAGATGGTAACCGTGAGGTTGGGGGTGGGGCCAGCCAGGGAACTTTCCCAGTAGGGGCTGTTGAGGGCGGTAAACAACAACGGCGCGGTCTCGCCGCTGACCCGGGCCACCGCCAGCAAGATGCCGGTGAGGAGACCTGGTTTGGCGGCTCGGAACAGGATGGTTAGGGTCACCTTCCAGGTGGGCGCGCCCAGGGCCAGGCCCGCTTCCCGGAGGGTGTTGGGGAGCAACCGCAGCATATCCTCGGCAGTGCGGGCCACCACCGGCAGCATGATGATGCCCAGGGACAGGGCCCCGGCGTAACCGGAAAATTTGCCCCGGGGCAGCACTAGAATGGCGTAAACGAAAACGCCGATGATAATGGACGGCATCCCCATCAACACATTGGCGGCAAAGCGGCTGTGATCGGCCAGCCGGGATTTCTGACCGAACTCGGACAGGAAAACTCCCGCCATCATGCCCAGCGGCACCGCCAGAAGGGTGGCGAGCCCGGTCATGGCCAGGGTGCCGATGATGGCATTGGCCACGCCGCCGCCGGGAATCCCCGGAGGATTGGGGAGACGGGTGAAGAAATCAACATTGAGGGCGCCCACCCCCCGGCTCAGGACTCCCAAGAAAATCCAGGCCAGGGCCAGGAGGCCTAACAGGGCTGAGGCCGCCGCTAACCCGCTGACGACCCCGTTGACGATGCGGCGGCCGGTGGGGGGACGCGGTTTCATAATCCAGCGCTCCAGGAACGGTAGAGGCGCCGCAGGAGAAATTGCGCCAGGATCTGTACCAGGTAGGTGATGAGAAACAAGACCAGGCCCAAGGCGATTAAGCTGCTGACATACATCGGCTCGGTGGCTTCCGCGAATTCATTGGCCAGAGTGGAGGCGATGCTGTTGCCCGCGGCGAACAGCGAGGCGGAAATCCGGTGGGAGTTGCCGATGACAAAGGTTATGGCCATGGTTTCCCCCAGGGCCCGCCCCAGACCCAGGAACACCGCGCCGATGAGCCCCACCAGGCCATAGGGGATCATGACCTTGTACATAACTTCCCAGGTGGTGGCCCCCATGCCGAAGGCCGACTCGCGGATGGTCCGGGGCACCAGGAGAAAGACATCCCGGGCAATGGCGCAGATGAAGGGCAGGATCATGAAGGCCAGGATGGTCCCGGCGCTCATTATGCCGATGCCCATGGGCGGTCCCTGAAACAGGGGGAGAAAGCCCAGGGTGGAGGCGAGCCAGGGCTGCACATGGGCCTGCAGGAACGGGGCGAAGACGAAAAGCCCCCACATCCCAAAAATGATGCTGGGGATGGCGGCCAGCAGTTCAATGAGAGTGCTCACCACCCGGCTTACCGCCGGGGGCGCCAGTTCCACCAGGAAAAAGGCGATGGCCAGGCTGAGGGGTACCGCCAGCAGCATGGCGATGAGGGTCGAAACCACGGTGCCGAAGATGCTGCTGGCCGCGCCGAACTCCTGGGCTACAGGGTTCCATTCCGGGGACACCAGGAAGCCCACGCCGAATTTTTTTATGGCCGGCAGGGAGTAAATCAGGAGCGCCAGGAAGATCCCGCCGATGAGCGCGGGCACCAGGAAGGCGCACCCCCGGCTCAGCCAACGGAAGATCAAGTCTCCCTGCCGCCAGGTCTGCGTTTTGGCCGGAGTTTCCGGTAGTGCCAGGTCAGCCATGGTTTTTTGCCTGAATCCAGGGTTCTTGGTCAGGGAGCGGGGGAACCCGATCGATGCCGTGGTCCCCCCGAGCTGAGGCCGCGGTGCGGCTGCGTTTACGGCCAGACAGGTTTGCCGTCCGCTTTAATCTCTTTGGCCCAGGTGGCCTGGACCAATTCCACCACCTTGGCCGGGAGCGGCACATAATCCAACTTTTGCGCCATCTCGCCGCCGTGCTTGTAACACCAGTCGAAAAATTTCATCACGCCCTTGGCCTTGGCGGCGTCAGCCTGCTGCTTGTGGACCAGGATATAGGTGGCCCCGGTGATGGGCCAGCTTTGGTCTCCCGGTTGATCATTGAGCACGATGTAGTACCCCGGGGCTTTCTGCCAATCGGCATTGGCCGTAGCCGCCTGGAAGCTCTCGATACTCGGCGTCACGAAATTCCCGGCCCGGTTTTTCAGCACCGCAAAGCTCATCTGGTTTTGCAAGGCATAAGCGTATTCCACGTAGCCGATGGCTCCCGCCACCTTCTTCACATAGCTCGCCACGCCTTCATTGCCTTTGCCGCCGACGCTGTTGGACGCGGGCCACTTGACCGATTTGCCCACCCCCACCTTTTCCTTCCATTCCGGAGAACTGAGGCCCAGATAATGGGTAAAGAGCCAGGTGGTGCCGGAGCCGTCGGCCCGATGGACGATGGTGATGTTCTGGTCCGGCAAATTGAGCCCGGGATTAAGGTTCTTGATGGCGGGATCATTCCACTTGGCGATTTTCCCCATAAAGACCTGGGCCAGCAGGTCGCCGGTGAACTTGATCTGGCCGGCGGCGATGCCCGCCACATTGACCACCGGGACCACGCCGCCCACCACCACGGGAAACTGCACCAGGCCTGCCTGGTCCAAATCCTCCACCTTGAGGGGCTCGTCCGAGGCGCCGAAGTCCACGGTCTTGGCCTTGATCTGGGCAATGCCGCCGCCGGAGCCGATGGACTGATAATTGATCTTAGCTCCCGTCAGTTCATGGTATTTATGCGCCCATTGGGAATAGAGGGGATAAGGAAAGGAAGCCCCGGCGCCATTTAACGTGAGAGGCTGTGCCTGCGCCCCAGCCGCCAGCGCTAACGTGACTGCCGTTATCATCGCCAACCAGATTAATTTTTTCATGCGCGAATCTCCTTTGGTGGCAATATAAATACCGATTGTTAGAATTTGGTTAGCAGCGAGTTAGGATTTCGCTAGAAGATAATAAAAGCAGGTTCTGAACCATTCGTAATAAAAAACTAACAAACATTTAACTTGAATTTATTAATTTATGTATAAGCTCAGGGCAAATGGAAAAGAAAAGGCCTTGGGGACCTAATCTAAGCAATCTATGGAAGGAGAAATTATGCTCTCATACATTATGATTTTCTCGGCTGGGGCTTTGTTGGGAAGTATGATTATGGGGCTATTTGTGGCCTTCGTAAATTTCATAGATGCGAGGGATAATTGGTAAACTCATTTTGCGGTAAATAATACCTGACTTAACCGCATCATTAGATTGCAATAACAATTCAAACCAATGTAAAATCATGTGAGGTTAACTATGGAAGGGATAAATCACAGCAGGTTATCTTACGCTTGGCATCATGATGAGCTTTGCCAGGCTCTCGCAGCTCAAGTTGCTTTAATCCATTGCCGGCAGGTCTTGGAAAAAAATCAGATTGCCATCCGTTTTGAGAATGGTTACGGCGTGACCATTCTCCCGGTCTCGCTGGAAGAAGACGTCTTTGAGATGCTGGTTCTCAGGTTCTATGGGGCGGGAATCAATGATTATCAAGTTGCGCAATACGCTCCCATTCCCGAACTTAACCGCGGCGATTTTGACGAAATTATCGACTTGTGCAAGCAAGTAGCCCTTTTGCCGATAAGTAAGGCAAGAACAGGTTCTTCCGGCCAGGTGAAGACAAAAGTGAGAAACAAAGAATTGGAAAGGCGCTGCAGTAATTTTCTCTAAATCTTACCATCTGTTGAGCCGCCCCCGGTTTTGCTCCCATCATCGTTGTTCAGGATTTCGCCCGAAAAAGAAAAGAAGCAGACATCCTCCTCATGGCCCGGGGACTTGCTGACCTATTACCGAGTCCGGCGCCTAATTACCCCCTGGGGTATCATTATGGAGAACGTGCTGCCCTCACCGGGAGTGCTGGTCACCGTTACCCGGCCGCGGTGGGCCTGGGCGATGTGTTTGACGATGGCCAACCCCAGGCCGGTGCCGCCCACCTTCCGGCTGCGGCCCGCATCCACCCGGTAGAAGCGCTCAAAGATACGGTCCAGGTGCTCCGGCGGGATGCCGCTGCCCTGGTCCATGACCCGGATAACGATCTCCGATCCGGCTGGCTGGGCGTCCACCCGGACGATGGAGTCCGCGGGACTGAACTTGACGGCGTTGTCAATCAGATTGATCAGGGCCTGCTCCAGTAAAGGCGCATTAAGGCTCGCCCTTAGTGCGTCCGGACAGGTCACCTCGATGCCAATATTCTTGGCCGCGGCTTTGGGGTCACACACCTGGCGGGCCGCCTGCAGCACCTCTTTGAGGTTTCCCCTGGCAAAAGCGATTTGATGCCGTTCCGCCTCCTGTTCAATCCGGGAGAGCCTCAAGAGGTCGTCGATGATCTCATTGAGACGGTCGGTTTGCTGGGCAATGATGCGGAGAAATTTTTCCGCATTTTCCGGCTCCTTCAGCGCCCCGGCCAACAAGGTTTCCACGAAGCCTTTGATGGAGGTAATGGGGGTTTTAAGTTCATGGGACACATTGGCCACAAAATCCCGCCGCGCCGTTTCCAGTCGCCGCAGGTGGGTGATGTCGTGAAACACTGCCAGGGTGCCGATCACCATGCCTTCGGCGTCTCTGAGAGCGGTCCCGTGAACCTGGAGAACCCTTTGGCCGTCAGTTTTCAGGGTTACTTCGCCTTCGATGGACTCCTGGGCGGACAGGAGGCGATTTATAAACCACCGCAGCTCCGGGTTGGTCACCACTTCCTGTATATAGAGATTCTGAACAGCCTCCGGATTGACCCTCAACATCCTGGCGCCCGCCCGGTTGATGGTGAGCAGGCGACCCTCCTTATCCAGGGCCAGGACCCCTTCCACCATGCTGGCCAGGATGGCCTCTTGCTCCTGGCCTTGCCGAATGAGGGCACGGATGCGGTCCTCCAGTTGCGCCGCCATTTGATTCATGGCTTCGGCCAGGCTCCCCAGTTCTTCGGAGGCGGGCACCGGCAGCTTGCGCCCTAAATCCCCCCGGGCAAAACGGCGCGCCCCCCGCTTTAAATCCTCTAAGGGACGAGTGAGACGTCGGGAAATAAAGAAGCTCAGAATTGCCATTATCAGGACAATGCCCACCGCTCCCAGGCCAATTCTGAAATAAAGGGCCCTCAGGGCCTGGGCAATGGCGGCCATGGGGAGCGCAGCCCGCACTACCCCGGCAACCCGGTCCTGCTCCCTTACCGGCACCGCCACATACATCATATCGTGGCCCAGGGTGAAGCTAAACCGGGTGGAGACCCCAACGCCGCCCTTCATGGCTGCCTGAATCTCCGGGCGGTCTTCGTGATTATCCATCCGCGCCGGGTCCTCGTCCGTATCGCCCACCACTGCCCCGGAAGGCAAAATAACGGTGAGGCGGGTGGAGGTGAGCCGGCCCAATTCCTTGCACAACTTGTCTATTGGAGGTCCCCCAGCCGCGAGTTTGCCCTGGAGGTGCGTCTCTACCAGACGAGCCCTGGTCTCCAAATCCCCGGCGGTTTCCGTCAGATAAAATTGTCGCCAGGATCTGGAGGCATACCAGGTCACTGCCAGCAAAGAGACCAGCGTGATCAGCAGATAAGAAGGGAAAAGGTGCCAGATCAGCCGCTTCCTGGCCATAGCCTAGTCCTTAAAACGGTAGCCGATGCCCCGCACCGTTTCCAGATACTTGCCGCAGGGACCGAGTTTCTTTCTAAGGCTCACCATCTGCACATCCACCGCCCGTTCGGTGACCGAATAATCATCCCCATGGATCTCATTGACAATCTGGCTGCGGGTGAAGACCCAGCCGGGGCGCCGGGCCAGCAGGTTAAGGAGGCGAAATTCCGTGGCCGTCAGGTCCACCGGGTGGCCCTGGACCAGCACCTCATGGCGCCCCGGATGGATCTCCAGCTCATGAATGGTAATCGGAGCGGTTTCCGGAAGCGGTGCGGCGCTTCGCCGCCGCAACACCGCCCGTAGCCGGGCCAGCAAGACCCGGACACTGAAAGGCTTGGTAACATAGTCGTCCGCCCCCAGCTCCAATCCAGCCACAATATCAGCCTCCTCCCCTTTGGCCGTAAGCATGACAATGGGGAGGTTCCGGGTTAGGGGGTCCTGTTTGAGGGAACGACACACTTCCAGGCCGTCCAGCCCGGGCAGCATCAAATCCAGCAACACCAGGTCCGGCATTGCAACCCTGACGACCTTCAAGGCTTCTTCCCCGGAAGCCGCACCGGTAACCCGATACCCCTCTTTGACCAGGTTATACCGCAGCAACTCCCGGATGTCGTCCTCATCTTCCACCACCAGGATGCTCTCTTTTGCCATTATCCTCATCCTTTGCAAGTCTATCCTGCGAATCTTTACTTTAGATACCAGAATATGGTTTTTTTAGGAATAGGTTCCCATTGCGCCAACCAACGGGGTAGGTCTATCGGAAATGAACCTCAAGGCCGTTTATGAGGGCGGGGCGTTTGCTTTCTTGAAATCCGGCGAGATGGCTCGGCCAATGCCTGCAGCGACAAAGGCCTGGAAGGTGGTTGCCAATTATGAAGATTTTTTGGAGGCTTAAACGCAAATTATTTTTATAGCATAGATCTGCCCTCTGTACGTAATAAAAATTGATTGACTTGAGATAATTGTCAAGGCCATCATCTACCTGTTTTTTCTAAGGAAAAGGAGGTAGTGATGAGCGTTACGCATGTTCCGCAAGCGAAATTCCTGAACCAACAGGCATTCAGCCCACCTGAGAATCTGTCTCAAGAGACGGAAGCGTTAAATCTCGGACTCAAGACTCCCCTGATTGAGAAGTACTTAAAGCAGTTGGGGAACCAGGAACTGTTGGGAGGGCCGTACGTCAAGGACTATTTGTACGATCAGAAGCGGCGCAATTGTCGGCCCAGCACCATCCGCTGCAACTTTACGACGTTGAAGCTCTTTCTGTCTTACCTTAAAAAAAGGGATAGGACGCACCTTGGAACCTTTCCGAGAGAGGATTTGAGTGGCTTTATCGAACACGAGCAGGACCGGGGCATGCAGCCCAACACCGTGTCCACCAGGTTAAGGCACCTCTATGCCTTTGTGAGTTATTTGGTAGATCGGGAGGTGGCCCATCCCGATCTGTTGAAACGGAAGCTGCGGGTAAAGGTGCCGGAGGCGCTCCCCCGGGCCATAGACCCGGAGGATGTCCAGCAGTTCCTGGCTGTTATCCAGAAACCCCGGGACCGGGCCATGATCCTGGTGTTGCTCAGGACCGGGATGCGCATCGGCGAATTGTTGGAGACCAGGGTGAGCGAGGTGAATCTCAGGGAAAAGCGCATCACCATCAGTGAAGCTCAGAAGACCCGGGTGGGCCGGGTGGTCTACTTAAATGAGGATGCTTGTAAGGCCTTAAAGGTGTGGCTGAAAAGGCGAGACCCAGAGAAGGAATATCTGTTCTACGGCCAGGGACGGCAGCGCTTGAGCTACACCGCGGTCCGGGTGAGGTTTGCCAAATATCTTGAGGCGGCAGGCCTGGCGCATAAAGGCTACAGTCTGCATTGTCTCCGGCACACCTGTGCCACCGAGCTGTTGAACGCTGGCATGCGTCTGGAGTGTCTGCAGCAGCTCCTGGGACATAGCAGCATCGAGATGACCCGGCGCTATGCCAGGCTGACTGATAACACTCGCCGAGAAGAATACTTCCGGGCCATGGCGATCATCGAAAAGGGAGAACCCTATGGCCATTACCACCGCCATCCTGAATTACCGCCAATTCTTGAAGAGAAGGAACTACTCCGGCCACACCCTTAAAAACTATATGGCCACGCTGAAGCAGTTTGTGGTATGGGTGGATGTGCCCATCGAGGAAGTCAAGCATAAGAAGCTCCTGGCTTACCTCGATCACCTGCTGGATAAAGGGCTGCAACCCAAGACCATCAACTGCCATATAGACAGCATCGGGGGGTTTTGCCACTACCTCATTGAAGAAGAGCAGGTGGCCATGGTCAACCCGGTGAAGCACGGCTATGCCTTGCGGCTGTCCCGGCCGCTGCCCCGACACCTGCGAGATGAAGAGGTTGGCAGGCTTCTCAAGGTGGTCCACCACCACCGGGATCGGGCCATGGTCATGCTGATGCTCCGCTGCGGGTTGCGGGTGGAGGAGGTGACCCGGCTGAAGCTGGCCGCCCTGGACCTGCGCCGCAGCCAAGTCTTTGTCCATCAGGGTAAGGGCGCCAAAGATCGGGTGGTGTACCTGAGCGACGATGCCTATGAGGCCCTGGTGCAGTATCTCCGGTTGAGGCCGGCTAGCCGAATCAAAGAAGTCTTCCTGGTGGATAAGGGGAGATGGAGAGGCAAGGCTATCTCGGTGCGGGGCATCCAAAAGCGCCTGGAGCATTACGCCCGCCAGGCGAGGCTCAAAGTGTCGTGCCACCAGCTGCGGCACACCATGGCCACGCAGCTCCTCAATGCCGACGCCGCCCTGGTAACCATCCAGGATCTCCTGGGGCATACCCGGATCAAAACCACCCAGCGGTACTGCCGGGTGTCCAATCTCAAGGTACAGCGGGACTATCACCAGGCCATGGCGGTGGTTCTGCAGAGGACTGGATGAGTGCAGCCAATAATGGAACCAGGTTTTATGCATCGAACCCGGCAGGGGGCGCCTGCTCCGACGAGCAATTTAGGGCCCATTCTCGCAGGCGCCCCCTGCCTCGACTATCCCGGAAAGGAGGGCTATGTCAAAAACCGCTTGACAGTAAGGAAATGATGAGAGAGAAAAGTAGTATCTAACCCACCACAATCTATAGAAAAAACAGGATCTATTACGTACAGCTGCCCTAACTAGAAACTTATCAAGCGGCCAAAAACCTTCCATATTCAAACCATATCCATCCTTTATGATTTTGCTTTTCCCGCCAGCTTTTCCCGCAGAACCAAAAGGCCAGCCGGCGCCTCGATCCCAAGACGGATTTGATTTCCCCGTATCTCCACCACCATGACAGTTATCTTGTCCCAATGAGAATTTTTTCGTCTTCCTTCAAGGTCAAAATTAACATGGTGGCTCTCCTGCGGTGGGGCCGCCCCTCAAGTGAGTAAACCTGCTACTTATTGCTGGGCTTTTCTTTTTTATCGCCCTTCTGTTTGTCTTTCTTAGGTTTTTGGGCTTCCCTCTTATCTTTATCCTTCTTGCCTTTGTCTCCCACAGCTTTCTCCTCCGATTCTTCGACTTTTCAATTGTTTTAAGGAGCAGTTTATTGAACCGTTTACTTAAGCCGACTTCTTCTTCCTCCCACCTTCTTTCCCAAACCCCCTCGCCTTCGCCATCTGACTCCTTTTCTCAGAGGATTCCTTACACACGAGTGGAAATTTTTTGGGGTCCAGGTCAAACCGTGCATAATATTCTTTAGGCATCAATCCATGAATCTTGCGCAGGTGGGTCTTCAAAGTCTTCAGTTTCTTCCCGCATTCCAGACAGACCACATAATTGGCCTTAACAATATCTTTCAAAAGGATCGAGGGTTTTTTCCCACCAACAGCTTTTTCAGAAACGGGTTCCTCTAAAATTCCCCCGCCATCCAGAGAGGAGAGCACATTGTAGACGGCTTTTATCTCGTTCACCAATTGTTCTGGAGTCAGTTCGGTCATGGAGGCATGGGAAACAACAATCTCAGTGGTCATTTTTAGAACTTCGCTGCGCATTGGGATTACTCCTTATTGGTTGAGTGGGATTAAGTGCGGTTCGATAATCATAAAACTATTGGACAGTCGAATCGTTTTGTCAAGATGTTTTGTGACTATTGGAGGGATAGTTAGGGGTAAGAGCATTTATTACCAGAGGGCCAGCCAAGTAAGGAGCAGTTCGGCACTTCGCCTTTTCTCAAGCATTTGACTTTTCCGCTTCATGACAGCGAAATCTCCGGGGGTTAAATGAAGGAGGTGGGCCAGTCTTGCCTTGAACTGCCC
>JAHIKF010000408.1 GCA_018897875.1 Pseudomonadota bacterium
GAAGTGAAACAGCCATGAAACGCCGATCGACTAAAACCGCCCACCATATAGCCCTGGCCCTGGCGATTGTCATACCCATCTTTTTATCGTTGTCTTACTTTTTTGTCGGCTATGTAAATTTAGACGCCACCTTGCAGACTGAGGCCGATGCTAATGCGCTGTTCGCCTCCCAGATAATCCACGCCAACCCCGATTATTGGCGTTTTGAACAGATCAGGCTCCAAGAATTTCTCTCGCGTCACTTACACAAAACCCATAACGAGATTCGCCGGATTGTGGACCTGAATAACGCCATGGTTGCAGAGCATCGGGATCAAGTACCCTATCCGTTTATGATGCGCACTCAAGACCTTTATGATTCCGGCAGGGTGGTGGCCAAATTGGAAATTACCCGGTCTCTCCGCCCCTTGTTAGGGAAAACGCTCTTGGTGGGAATTTTTGGCTACCTCCTGAGCTTCACCATCTATTGGTCGGTTATGGTATTTATTTTAGATAAGCGCCAGCAGGCCGAGGAGTCGCTGCTGGAGAGCGAAGAGAAATACCGATTATTGGTCAGCAAATTGCCGGCCCTGGTTTTTAAAGGCTACGCCGATTGGACCGTTGATTTCTTTGACGACAAGATCGAGGCGCTCATCGGCTACAGCAAAGCCGAGTTCGATTCCCGCCGCCTGAAATGGTCTGAGGTTATCCGGTCGGAAGATTTGTCCAGCGTTAAAGACGCCTTCATCCAGGCCCTCAGAACTAATCAGTCCTACGTCCGGGAATACCGCATCAAGGCAAAAGACGGCGGAATCCTCTGGATCCAAGAAAAAGGGCTGATAATCCGCCGTCAAAACGGCAAGATAGATTACGTCAGCGGGGTATTTTTCGATATTACCGAGCGGAAAATTTTTGAAGAAGAACGTCTCATATTCAGCAAAATGGAATCGTTAGGGGTTTTGGCCGGGGGCATTGCTCACGACTTTAACAATATCCTCACCGTGATTCTGGGCAACATCAACCTGGCCATGTTGGATTTGCCGAAGGAATATGGCGGCCAGGAAATACTGACCGAGGCGGAAAAAGCTTGTTTCCAGGCCCAGAGTTTGGCCCGGCAGTTGCTCACCTTTGCCAAAGGTGGGGCGCCCATTAAGGAACTCGTCGCCATTGAACCACTCCTCAGGGAATCCGCCACTTTTGCCTGTAGGGGTTCCGCGGTGCGCGGTGAATTTACCCTGCCGAATAACCTCTGGGCCCTGGAGGTCGATCCCGGGCAAATCAACCAGGTCTTCCAGAATCTCATTATCAATGCCATCCAGGCCATGCCCGGGGGCGGGACGATTAAGATTCAGGCCGAAAACCTGGTGTTGGCGGCCGAAAGCGACCTGCCTCTCAGCGCCGGCAAATATGTCAAAATCTCTCTGCAAGATCAGGGCGGCGGCATGCCGGCAGGATATCTCGCCAAAATATTTGACCCCTACTTTACCACCAAACAAAAGGGCAGCGGCTTAGGCCTGGCCACGAGTTATTTTATTCTTAAGAATCATCATGGTCATATAGCGGCGGAGTCAAAATTAGGGGTAGGGACAACTTTTACGATCTATCTTCCCGCCGTTGATCGAAAGATCAGCCGCCCACCTGAAGTAGAAATGAAGTTGTTTTCTGGGAAAGGTAAGATATTAGTAATGGATGATGATGATTTGGTAAGAGAAGTTGTAGGGAAGATGGTAGTATATCTCGGATATGAGGCAAACCTTGCCAGAGATGGAGCAGAAGCTATAAGTATATTTGCTGAAGCGCAAAAATCCGGACAGCCATTTGATGCAGTGATATTAGATCTAACCGTTCCTGGCGGCATGGGTGGCAAAGAAGCCATGGAAAATCTGCTTAAGATCGATCCCAAGGTAAAAGCCATAGCGTCCAGCGGCTATTCCGATGATCCCATCATGGCTGAGTTCCATAAATACGGCTTCAGCGCTATTATTCCCAAGCCTTATAGAGTTATGGAAGCCGGCAAGGTATTACATGACATCATCGCTAATAAGGCAGATGCACCCGGAAATCTTGACCACAAATTGGGATAAAGACTTAAGGATTATCGCTTCCCGACCGGGTGTTCCCACCGGGGGCGCGTCTCCCCTCCCCCCCTGCCCTTTCCCGCGCCGCTCCCTTGCATTGCCAACGTAATTAGGCTAATTTAGCCTCAGCGGGACCGCGAGGTCCTGCACCTTAAAACCCATGTGGCTCTATATCCTGAAACGTCTGGGTCTGATGGTTCCCATGCTCCTGGGGATCACCCTGATTTCGTTCACGGTCATTCACCTGGCCCCGGGCACCCCCACCGACATGCAGACCACCCTCAATCCCAAGGCCTCCCTGGAAGCCCAGAAGCGCCTGCGGGAGCTCTACGGCCTGGACAAGCCCCTGATCGTGCAATACGGCGACTGGCTCACGCGGCTGGTCCACCTAGACTTCGGCCGCTCCTTCTCCCCGGACCGGCGGCCGGTGTGGGACAAAATCAAGGAGCGCATCGGCATCACCCTGGGCCTCAACCTTATGAGCCTGATCATCATCTTAGGCGTGTCCATTCCCATCGGGGTGATCGCCGCCTACCGGGCCCATTCGTGGTTTGACCAGGCCACCACCCTGTTCGTCTTTTTCGGGTTCGCCATGCCCACCTTCTGGCTAGCCCTGCTCCTCATCATGTTTTTCGGGGTCTACCTGGATTGGCTGCCCATCTCCGGCCTCACCTCCCTCAACTATAGGCAATTTACCTTCTGGCAGAAGGTGCAGGATTTAGGGGCCCATGTGACCCTGCCGGTGCTGGTGGCCGCCTTCGGCGGGCTGGCCGGCATGTCCCGGTACATGCGGGGCAACATGCTGGAAGTCATCCGCCAGGATTACATCACCACGGCCCGGGCCAAGGGCCTGCCGGAGCGGGTGGTGATTTTCAAACACGCGCTTCGAAACGCCCTGCTGCCGGTGATCACCATCCTGGGGCTGAGCGTGCCGGGCCTCATCGGCGGCAGCGTCATCTTCGAGTCCATCTTCGCCATCCCCGGCATGGGCCAGTTGTTCTACGGCGCCGTGATGGCCCGGGACTATCCCCTGGTAATGGGGGAACTGGTCATCGGCGCGGTGCTGACGCTGGTGGGCAACATGCTGGCCGACCTGGGCTACGCCCTGGTGGACCCAAGGATACGCGCCGGATGAGGAGGAGCAGGTTCTGGGTGTCAGGTTCCAGGTGTCAGGATTTTGGGTTAGTTCCCGGATTTGACATAGAGGAGCCGAATGAATCGCAACAATCCGTTAGCATGTAAGTCATCCAATGACCAAAAAATCTTTCGCATCTAATTGGAGACGTTTGGCAAGGGTTTTTCCTAAAACCTAAAACCTAAAACCTGAAACCTGCCCCTATGAGACAGCGTGAATTTTGGACCCGAATGAAGCGCAACCGCATGGCCATGACCGGCCTGGCCCTGGTCCTGGGTCTGTTTGTGGTCTCCGTCTGCGCCCCCTGGCTGGCGCCCTACGACCCCCTGAGCATCAATCTCAAGGAAGTGCTCATGCCCCCCAGCCCGGCTCACTACCTGGGCACGGACACGTTGGGCCGGGACGTTCTCTCCCGCATCATCTATGGTTCCCGGGTATCCCTCAAGGTGGGGTTCGTGGCGGTGGGCCTGGCCACCCTCATCGGTCTTTTGGTGGGGGCCCTGGCGGGGTATTACGGCGGCTGGGTGGATCAGGTCCTCATGCGCCTGGTGGACCTGATGCTCTGTTTTCCCGCCTTCTTCCTGATCCTGGCCGTGATTGCGGTGCTGGAGCCCAGCATCTGGAACATCATGGCGGTCATCGGGCTCACCAGCTGGATGGGCGTAGCCCGCCTGGTCCGGGCGGAATTTCTCTCCTTGCGGGAACGGGAATTCGTCACCGCGGCCCGGGCCCTGGGGGCCGGCGACACCCGCCTGATCCTCCGCCACATGCTGCCCAACGCCCTGGCGCCGGTGATGGTCTCCGCCACCCTGGGGGTGGCCGGGGCCATCCTCACCGAAAGCGCCCTGAGTTTCCTGGGGCTCGGGGTCCAGCCCCCCACCCCCAGCTGGGGCAACATCCTCACCGCCGGCAAGGACAACATTGAGATCGCCTGGTGGCTTTCCGTGTTTCCGGGGCTGGCCATTCTGATCACGGTGATGAGCTACAACCTGTTGGGCGAAGGCATCCGGGAGGCCATCGACCCCCGCTTGAAGGATTGAATTTGCCCCGCCGGCCGGCAAGCCTCAGGCGTGCCAGACAGGGACCTGGCTGGTTCGGCCTCCCCCATCCGGTGCCTTGCCTGGGGAACTGGGGACGGAGTCGCCAAAAATAACCGCGATAGTTTCCAGAAAACACCTGAAAGACTGAAAAAATATGATATTTAATGAATTCTGGTCGGTTATTCCGCAAAATATTTTGACAATCAGCCCGGAATCTCTTATCTTATGTGAGCGGGGCGGCACCACTTTATGATCAAGGCATCATTACCCTAAGGGAGGGAGAATATGAAACGGACGTGGGTCAAAGTAATTGCCATCGTAGTGGCCCTGGCTCTGTGTGGAGCGGGGGCGGCGTTTGCGGCTAAAGCCAAGGCCGAAAAAGAGTTTGATATCGGCAAAGCGCTGCTGGATTCTTATGATCTGATCGAAAAGAAGCAGTACAAGAAGGCCGATGCGATCATGGATAAGATCCTGGCCAAAGATCCCGGCAATCCGCTGGCCTTGAACAACAAGGCCTCCATCATGGTGTCGGAAAAGAAATTTGACAAGGCCGATACCTTTCTGAACCAAGCCCTGCCCAAGGCCAAAGGCTTCATGGTGCAGGTCAACCGGGTGTGCTCCGTGGGCAACATCTGCCTGGCCTTCAGACCCGTAACTTCGGGTACCGGTAATCAGGACTTGGAGCCCTTGATCAAGATGAACATCGAAATGGTCAAAGGCTATATGAGTGCAGGCCCTCTTCCGGGGAGTGGCTTGAGATAACCAACGCTTAAACGCCGCCCACCAGGAGCTCCTAGGCCCCCTTTCGGGGGCCTTTTTTTATTGAGATGGCGGGGCCTGGCCGGGTTGCCCGCAGCTCAGCCATTGACATCCCGGCCGGACGCCGCTATGGTGCAATCATTTCACCTCAACCGGGGGTAACAGTATGCAACGGCAATCCTGGCAGATAGTCGTCATGGTGGCGGCCCTGGCGCTGGCCCTGGCCGGCCCGGTCCGGGCCCAGGCGGACGCCGGCCTCACCAAGATGCTGGTGGAAAGCTATGATTTACTGGAGGCGGGCAAATTGGCCGAGGCTCAGAAAATCTACGAGCAGATCCTGAAGCAGGACCCCGGCAACCCCCTGGCCTTGAATAATCTGGGGGCCATCAAGGTCAAGGAGAACAAATTATCGGAAGCCCTCTCCTACCTTTCCCAGGCCCTGGACCGGGCCCAGGGCTATAAAATCAAGGTGAACCGCGTGTGCGATATGCAGGGCCTCTGTCTGGCCTTCCGTCCCCTGGAGGCGGTTTACGGCAACCAGGACCTGGCGCCCCTGGTGCAGCTGAACCTCAGCCTGGTCAAGGCCAAAGTCGCGGATGCGAAAAAGCAGGTTGCCCCCAAAAGATAGTACCGCCGCCCCCGGCGGTTCATGGGCCGGCGGGGCGCCTGCCCTGAACTTCAGGTGCCTGGTTCGCAGTTGCTGGACCAGCAGATAGAGCTCTTGCCAAAAATTCCTTCCGATTACTGGTTCTTAAATCCCCCTAAATCCCCCTTGTTCAAAGGGGGACTTTCAATGGAATTTCGCTAAGTTCCCCCCTTTGGCAAAGGGGGGTTAGGGGGGATTTAGGTTCTTGAAGCATGGGTCATAGCGGAAAAAACTTTTGGCATTCCCTATAATCTGCCGCTATTTCGTGCTCCCGGCCTCCGCCGCGGCCAGTTTTTCCTGGAGATACGGCACCATCGCGGCGTCCGGCGGCTGGTCCAGCAGTTTGCGCCATAAGACCGCGGCTTCCTTGGGTTCCTTCGCCTGTTCATAGAGCATGGCCAGCCGGCGCATGACCTCCTTCTGCAGGGGTCCGGAGCTTTGCTCCACCACGGGTTTGAGCACCGCGGCCGCCTTTTTAAAGTTGCCCATACCTTCGTAACAATAACTGATACTTTCGTTCACCAGGGTGTCCCACCCCGGGTCGCGGCCGTCCAGGAGGGATTCGTAAGCCTTGGCGGCCTCGCCGTACTGCTTCAGCCGGTAGAGAAGGTTGGCCCGCGTCAGCTGGGCTTCCCGGGCCGCCCGGGTACCGGTATTTTCATTGATGAACTTCTCCAACGCTTGGGCGGCAGCAACGTCCGGGGCCTTGAGATCCGCCTTGGGGGTCACCAGGGCCAGGGCCGCCACGGCCTTGTCCTCCCGGCGCTCCTGCAGCTTGGCGTTGATCCCCCAGGCCCCCAGGCCCACCGCGATCACGACTCCCGCCAGCACCAGCCATTTGGCATAGGGCTTCAGCGGCGCCAACAGGCGCTGCGCCAGGCTATAAACTTCCTCAGGATTGTCCAGCGCCAGCCGGCGCCGGGGAGTTATCTTGGCCATGTAAGTTCTCCTAAAAACTTTTTTAAATCAATGAAGAACAGCCGCTCTCGCCTGTTCATAGGCATAGTATGCAAGGACCGGTGCAGTGGACCTCGGCACTCGCCATGATCATAGCCGAAGTGGTGCGCAGTGCGCACCCTACCACTTTTCAGGTTTATGATCGTAGGGGGGGACCCGTGTGTCCCCCCTTGAGGGCGCACACACAGGTGCGCCCCTACAATTCGTGGTCTTATCGGCTACTATTCGTTATCAGCCTCTTTTCGCCAACTCCTCCACCAGGTCCCAACTCCGCTCCCCGTGGCCGGTGAAGGTGAGTTGGCGCTCGTTTTCCCCCACGATCTCCATATCCACTTCCAGGTAATCGCCGGGGAGCAAGGGGGCCAGCCGCCGGGCCCATTCCACCGCCACCACCTGGGGCCCGGAGAGATATTCCTCCAGATCCGGGAGCAGCTCCAATGGCAGGTCTTCCAGGCGGTAGAGGTCCAGGTGGACCAGGGGTACGCGGCCGGGATACTCGTGCACCAGGGTGAAGCTGGGGCTGGCGACCATGTGGGGCGGCACCTCAAGCCCTTGGGCCAGGCCGTGGACGAACTCGGTCTTGCCGCTGCCCAGCTCCCCGTTTAAGGCCACCACATCCCCCGGGGCCAGCCTGTCTCCCAACCGCGCCGCCAGGGCCCGGGTCGCCTCTGGACTGCGGCTGATCAACCGGTAGGGCCTCATATCATGGTACCCTTAATCGGATAATATCCTCCAAATCCCAGCAGTGTCCGGTTTGGTTTTTGCAAAGTAGGGATACTCGTTATACGTCGTCCAACAGTGCATAAATTCGCTGACGCACTTTTTGCTCCGAGAAGATTACTTCCCCCTCACCCTGACCCTCTCCCCCATTGGGGGAGAGGGGAAAAAGTGGGACCGATTTAATGCCTTATAGTTATTAAATCCGGCGACATCTCCAACTCCCTCTCCCCCCGCTTCGGGGGGAGAGGGTTGGGGTGAGGGGGGCCGCCTTACCCCAGCGACCCATCGAAATACGCCAAAGCCTAAGTGAACAGCATTGCCCCTAAATCCCCCTTTAAAAAAGGGGGACTTTCATCCCCCCCTTTCGTAAAGGGGGGCTGGGGGGATTTCCCCGGGGTCCCGTTGGCGGCCCCCCGTCTCACTCGCCGGGTTCCTGGGCCATAGCCCGGACCAGGTCCATCTTGCCGATAACGCCGACGATTTTGCCCCCCTTAAGCACCGGGATGGTGTGGACCTTCTGTTTGGCCATGAGCGCCGCGATCTGGGAAACCGGGGTGTCCGGGGCCACCGTGACGGGGTCGGCGGTCATACAATCACCTACCGAGGTCCCCAGCATCTTTTCTATCTTGCGGATTGAATGTGAGGGAATCTGGAGGTAAAAGTGAAAATCCAGGATATTGATGGCCGGGGGCATTTCCAGGTCCCGGGCCCGCTCCAGCAAGTCACTCTGGGTGATGACCCCCACCAGGCGGCCGTCTTGATCCACCACCGGCACACCGCCGATCTGGCGGTTTTCCAGGGTCTTGGACAAATCGGCGATAGAGGTCTCCGGGCTGACCGTGAGAACCTCCGTGGTCATGATATCACGCGCGTAAAGCATATATCTCCCTCTGCCAGGGGTATCAGGCCCTGGCTGAATTCTGCCAGCATTTGGGGCCAGACAGCCAGTAAATCCCCGGCGATCATTCCTTGTTGCCCGTAGCGGCTGACAAAAAAATCCGCGGCCAGGCCGTGGAGGTAGACGCCCAGGCGGGCGGCGTCCCAGGGGGCCAGGCCCTGGGCCAGAAAACCCCCGATAAGGCCGGTGAGCACGTCCCCGGTGCCGCCGCTGGCCAGGGCCGGGTTGCCGGTGGAGTTGAGGCAGGCGCGGCCGTCGGGGGCGGCCACCACCGTCTGGGCCCCTTTTAACACCAGGGTAACCCCGAATTTGGCCGCGGTGTCCCGGGCCAGATCCAGGCGTCGGGCCTGGACTTCCGGGGTGGTGAGCCCCACCAGTCGGGCCATTTCGCCCGGGTGCGGGGTGAGAATCCGGGGTCCAGCCGCGTCTTTCAGCCCGGCGGTAGCACCCGCCAGGTTGTTGATACCGTCGGCGTCGATGACCATGGGGCAGGCCAGGTCACGCACGAGTCGGGCCACCAGCTCCCGGGTCTCCGGGTGGGTCCCGATCCCCGGCCCCAGGGCCACGGTGGATTTATCGTCCAGGAACTCCACGATGGGCGCCCACGCCGCAGCGCCCAGGGCCCGGGCCGCCGCCGCCTCGGGCAGGGGCAGGGTCATGGCCTCGGTAAGCTTCACTTCCAGGATGTCGTTGAGGCTGGCGGGGACCCCCAGGGTCACCAGCCCGGCCCCGGCCCGGAGCGCCGCCTCGGCAGCCAGAGCCGCGGCCCCGGTCTTGCCCACGGAGCCGGCCAGGACCAGCAGGTGCCCGAAATTCCCCTTGTGGCTGCCAAAGGCTCGGGACGGCAGCAAGGCTTGCATTTCCCGGGCTTCGGCCAACTCCAGGGGTAAGTCCCGGGCGAGAATCGGCGGGATGCCGATATCCACCTGCCAGAGGCGGCCGACGTAATCCCGGCCCGGCGCCAGCACCTGGCCGAGCTTGGGCCAGCCGTAGGTCACGGTAACCCGGGCCTTCAGGGCCACCCCCAGCACTTCCCCGGTATCGGCAGACAGCCCCGTGGGGATATCCACCGCCAGCACGGGCGCCCGCAGATGATTGAGCCGCTCGATTGCCGCGGCCATCAACCCGGTCACCGGGGAGTTGAGGCCCGTACCCAACAGGGCGTCCACGATGAGGCCGGCTTTGGCCAGCCGGTGGATCATGGGGTTCAGGTCCGCCTCGGTGAGGACCTCCGCCACTGCGATCCCCAGATGGGCCAAAATCTCCAGGTTGACCCGGGCATCATTGCTCACCTGCTCACGCGACCCCAGGAGGAAAACGGCCACCGGGATGCCGGCGTTGGCCAGGTAGCGGGCCACCACGAATCCGTCGCCGCCGTTGTTGCCCCGCCCGGCCACCACCGCCACTTCGCCCTTAAGCTCGGGAAATTCCCGCCGGAGAATCTGGTAGGTCGTCCGCCCGGCATTCTCCATAAGGACCAGAGAAGGAATGCCCAGGTCTTGTATTGCCCGGCGGTCCAACTCCCGCATCTCCGATGCCGTCACGAGTTTCATATCTCAACCTGGATCAGAAATTTACGATTTAAGATAACACACCCTTCCGGGTATTAGCAATTAGCGGGTAGCAGTTAGCAATTAGCAGTTAGCAATTAGCTTTCAGCTTTAATCCGAGATCAAAGCCATTTCCAAGCCTCATGCTTTAGATCAGGGTCATTCTGAACGCCGAGAAGAATTGTGCATTTTCAATTAGTTGAGACCATTCGCGTGGTCCAAGATGACAAAAAAGTTTTTTAACAGCCTGATGGTAACCTCCTCTCCCCCCGTGGGGGGAGAGGATTGAGGTGAGGGGGGTGAAGTAGCCTGGAGGAATCGTGTTCGCCATCCCAAATCTTGGCTAACTGCTAATTGCTCTAGTCACAGAAAAGGCGGCCCGGGGGCCGCCTGATCGTCTGGCTGGAGAGGTCGTTTCCCTACCAGTGGTATGCCAACCCCATTACCACCTTGTGGCAGTCAAAGTCGAGATGCGCCGTACCCCGGACCTCGGCGCCGTTGGGCCGGTAAAAGGCATAAGCCGCAATTTCCCCATCCCGTTGATAGTTAATGCAGCCTAGCGGCCCTGGGTAAAACAACACACCTTGCTGGACTTTTCCCTCTTTCTATAGGTTCAGCAACATCCTGGATGGTCTTTAAAAGTGATATGACACGCCGAAAACCACCTGATGCCGGTCGAAATCAAATTTGGCTGTGCTGGCGGGCAAGTTGGCTAGTTGCTGGGATTCTAATTCGACCGCCCATTGCTTGCTGAATTTATATTCCAGAAAGCCGCCCAGATGTTTGGTGAACATGTAACGCAGGCCGGCCTCCACCTCCAAGCCGAAGTTCTTGGCGGAATCAGCTTCGGCGTAAAGCACCACCAGACCCGGTCCTATCCCCACATACGGTTGCAGTCGACCGAAAGGCACTTCCTGGTCCGGCAGGAAGCCATAACGGCCCACCAGGTGCAAGGCCATGGTCCAAACCAGGAGGGTTTGGCTGGTCACCCTGCCAGTAGGAATTCCGGCCACTGGCGGATTCAAGGACACGGTCTGAGAGGGCTGGGGTTGGTTACCGATGCTGCCTTCAGCTTCCACTCCGAAATAGGGGCAACTATCCAAGAAGTAGCCCAATTTGATGCCACCCGTGACCCCGGGGTCGATGGTCATATTCCGGGCAGTTGAATGCTGGCCGGGTAACCGATAAGTCCAATCGGTGCCAGGCACAAAGGCCCCGCCGAAAAAACCACCAACGAAAAATTCCCCGGGTCCCTTATACCCCAAGCTGCCTTTGGCGTCAGCGGGTTGAGAGAAGCGATTTTTATAAAGCAGATAACTGGCCGCCCCCACAACCAGCACCGAACCTATGGGCACGGCGGTGACGACCAGGGTATCCCCGGAGGACGCCGACGCCGGTTTGGGGGAGACAAAGGCCAACCAGGAAATCATCAAAATAAGAATCACGGGCCACAGCCGATTTTTTCTGTTTCTCTGCATGTGCTTTTCCCCCAAATTATTTCCTGCCTTTCACCAAAAAAAATTATATACGTGAAGATTGGTTTGCAAAATTGGCGATACGCACCATGCGGTCATCTTTTCCTCGGAGAGAAACCGGCTCCAAGCGATGTTCAATCGGTGATACCGCCTCCGGTTTTCTGGACAGAAGTATTCCTTGAGCCGTCCGACCGAGTAACGCTTGGGCAGGGCATTGCGCCATGGCCTGGTAAGGGCTGAGAAAGCCGTTTTTTCTCAGCAGCCAATCCCCGTTGGCGAGGTTCACCAAACCCCTGACCGCCTCTCCCTATTCCTTTCTCGCCGCCCCAGCCTCGTCACGCTCTCTTCCCTCTATGAGATTATAGCTAAGTCATTCTATTGTTTAAGATTGTTTAAAGTCAAGAAAAATCAGGGGCCGTGCAGCCGGGAACGGCCTTTAGGCCAAAAGGTTCTCTTAAGCCGCAACCAGAACATCCAGGGCAGGGATAATGATGTTGACTCATGGCCCCCGGATTGATAAATTTTAGGTTGCACGAATCATCTCGCCATTTTAAGGAATCCGTGATCGTCATCATCGACTATCAAGCCGGCAACCTCACCAGCGTGGTCCGGTCTCTCAAGGCCCTGGGGGTGGAAGGTACGGTAACCCAGGACCCGGTGGTGGTGGCCCAGGCCACCCGCGTCATCTTCCCCGGGGTGGGAGCAGCTGGCAAGGCCATGGCCACGCTCCGGGAGTTGGGTCTGGATCAGGCCTTGCGCCAGAGTTTCCAGCGCGGCATCCCCATCCTGGGCATCTGTCTGGGGGCCCAAGTTATCCTGGAGCACAGTGAGGAAAATGATACCGTCTGCCTGGGCCTGTTGCCCGGCCGCACCCGGGCGCTTTCCCGGGGCGAGGGTTTGAAGATCCCCCACATGGGCTGGAACCGGGTGCGCTTTCTCAGAGCTCACCAGATATTCAAGGGCTTGCCGGAAGGTGCCGAATACTATTTTGTTCACAGTTACTATCCCGCCCCAGCCGAAACGACCATGGTGGTGGGGGTGACAGACCACGGCATTGAGTTTCCCTGCGCCATTGGCTGGCGCAACCTGGTGGCCACC
>JAHIKF010000041.1 GCA_018897875.1 Pseudomonadota bacterium
ATCGGCGTAACCCACGCGGCGTCAAGCGCAAGATGAGCAATTTCCCTCTGCGCCGTCGCGGCTCTAAACCAATGCCCAAAATCGACCTCCAACTGGCTGTTATTATCATTAAGTGAACAGTATTGGATTTAGGGGGATTTAGGAACCGGCAATTGGAAGGAATTTATGGCAAGCGCTATAAGAGAGAGATTCTTCGTTGCACTCAGAATGACAAAAAATGGTCGTTTGATTGCTCATTGGTGTGAGCACTGTAGGGAAGGACCGGAGTAGAGCCAGGCCATATAAAAAGAGGAAGCAAGGGCGAACCTTACTTCCTCGGATAATTCTCCAGGCAGGTGCCGGCGGAAAAAATTTCCTGCCCTATACCTTCACTCCCGGCTTAGACTTGGGGTTGCTTTTTGACGCGCCGCTGTCTCTTCTTCATGGGCTTATACTTGCCCGCCGCCGGTTCCGGTTTGACGATCTCCGCCATGAAATCGTATTTCTCGCACATAAAGGGATATTCGCGGGGATCGGCATAGAGTTTCAAGCAATAAAACGGCTTGCCGTCGTGATAGGCCGTGACGTTTGCACGCCGGGTCCACATAGTATACTCAATCCAACTATGGGGTGGAATCACCAGGGTCCCGTCGCTGTTTTCGGAAGGCAGGGACACTTCGTAGCGCGTTTTATTCTTGATGATTCCGGTGTAGCGCCGGGGAGTTTCGTTATCCCTTAAGTTGGCGGGGACCGGGAGGACGCCGCCGCCGGGTAACGCCGAAGGATCGGGCGTCAGCGGGTCAAAAAACAAATCAGTCGTTCCCACCGCTTTGGACGCACCAGTGGAAACCGCCGGGGCTGGCGTTCGGCTGTAGTCACCTGCTCCCTGAGCATTAGCGGCGACATACCCCAGACACAAGAAGGCTAGTGCAGCTACGGCAATGATTTTCTTGTTCATAGAAACCACCTTTCTTATTCAACGGGCTGATGGCCGAATGACGACCGTCGTTTTAGCTTTGTCTTCGGTTCCTGTGGGGTGGTTTTCACATAAGATAAAGGCTGTTGCTCGAATTCGTAGTCAATGACCCCACCAAATTCGTCATACTTGATACTCTTTAATTTTTTACTGTAATTGACCATGGCGATGGCCCGGGCAAAATCAAGGGCGCCACTTGGCGGCGGTCCGGTTTCAATAGAAAGCCACCCGGCGCCAAAGCCAGCACTAGCCGCACCGGCGCCATATCCTGACCCCCCCGCCGTAAATTTTCCAGAGGGGCCCTGACTTTTAGAGTTATAGGTACCCGAGGCATATCCGCCAAGTTTATCGGTGTCAATTACCTCAGAACGATGCGATACGGTGCATCCCGCACAAACCAGAGCAATTACCGTTACTACTCCCAATAATTTCATGATAACCCTCTTTCTCCGTAAAATTATCGCACTCCAACTCCGCTTCAATTTTTTCAGCACCCTGTAATCAACATCTTTCCAAAAATAATAACGAAATGTCAAGCAAATAGTTTCAAAAAAATGCGAAACTACAAACCACTGCCCCTTCAAAAGGAGCATTTTGTAATTTCACCAATAATTATGTTGAAACCGACTTGATGTAAATCAGGATAACCCTGATTTTCGCACTCTAAATATCTCATTCTGGATCAGGGGGAAAATGGCCCAACAGGGTGGCTGGAGGGATTAATATAGGAAGCCGGGAAACCGCTTTTTCCCCACAGGAAAACAACCGGGAGTCTTACCTGATGAATTATCAAAGATCAACCCTACTCCGGCAGTTCCACCGCCTCGCCGGTGAGGGCCGCCACTTCCGTGAGCAAGGCCCGGAGGAGTTCTGACTCCGGCACCTTACGCACCGCCTCGCCTTTCTTGAACAACAGCCCCACCCCGGCGCCCCCGGCGATCCCCACATCGGCCTCCCGGGCTTCCCCCGGGCCGTTGACCACGCAGCCCATGATAGCCACCTTGAGGGGGGTGGTCACCGTCAGCAGGCGCCGTTCGGCCTCCTCGGCCAGGGAAAAGAGATCGATGCGGCAACGGCCGCAGGTGGGGCAGGAGATAAGCTCCACCCCCCGTTCCCTGAGGTGCAGGGCCCGCAGGATCTCGTAGGCCGCCCGCACTTCTTCCACCGGGTCCCGGGTCAGCGACACCCGCATGGTATCGCCGATGCCCTGGGCCAGCAGCATGCCGATGCCCAGGGCGGATTTCACCGTACCGGCAATGAGGCCCCCGGCTTCGGTAACCCCCAGGTGGAGGGGATAGTCCGTCTGGCCGGACAATTCCTCATAGGCCGCCACGGTAGTTAACACATCGGACGATTTCAGGGAAATCTTGAAATTAAAAAACCCCCAGGCCTCGAACTGCTGCACCCAGCGCCGGGCGCTGGCCGCCAGGGCGGCGGCCGTGGGCGCGCCGTACTGCGCCAGGAGATCCGCCTCCAGGGAGCCGGCGTTCACCCCCAGGCGCAGGGGCACGCCCCGTTCCCGGCACGCCTCCACCACGATCCGGGTTTTCGCCGCGCCCCCCAGGTTGCCGGGATTGATACGGATGGCGTCGGCCCCCGCCTCCAGAGACGCCAGGGCCAGGCGGTAATTGAAATGGATGTCGGCAATCAGGGGCAGCGGACTGTCGCGTTTGATCCGCCCGAATGCCCGGGCCGCCTTCTGATCAGGCACGGCCAGTCGGGCCACTTCACAGCCCGCCGCGGCCAGGCGCTGGATCTGGGCCAGAGTGGCCCCAACGTCCCGGGTGTCGGTGTTGGTCATGCTTTGCACTACCACCGGGGCCCCGCCGCCGATCTGGACCGGTCCGACAAAGATGGCGCGGGTGGGTTTACGCCGTATGTGGATGGCTTCTTTTGGCTGAGACATAACTTATGCAGATTTTAACGGAATCGGCCGCCTGCCGCAAGCTGCGGCAAAAAATACCCGCCGCCGCCTGACTGCTTCGCTAAGTTCAAAGTTCAAAGTTAGGCGTAACCCAATCAGGAGCTTTTCATGGTGCATGGGAGAGCCCAAAGCTCATGAATAACTGCTCACTGCTCACTGCTTACTGCTTACTGCTTACTGCTTACTGCTTACAAGAACCGCGGCTGGCGCTTCTCCAGAAAGGCCCTGGCCCCCTCGTGGGCGTCCGGGGAGGCGAAGCACAGGGCAAAGCTGTCGACCTCCAGGAGGCAGGCGTTCCTCAGGTCCAGGTCGAAACCCCGGTCGATGGCAGCCTTGGCGGCGCTTAGAGACACGCGGCCCTTGGCGGCCAGGGACCGGGCCACCTTGAGACATTCCTCCATGAAGGTGTCCGCCGGGAACACCCGGGCCACCAGCCCCAGGGTTTTGGCTTCGGAGGCGTCCAGCAGGCGGCCGGTGAGGACCAGTTCCTTGGCCACACCCTTGCCTACCAGGCGGGACAGGCGCTGGGTGCCGCCGAAGCCCGGGATGATTCCCAGGTTGATCTCCGGCTGGCCCAGCCTGGCGGTGTCGGCGGCGTAGATGAAATCGCAGGCCATGGCCATCTCCAGGCCGCCGCCCAGGGCAAAACCGTTTACTGCCGCGATCACCGGGATAGGAAGGGCTTCGAGCTTAAAGCCGGTCTCGTGGGCCGAGGCGGCAAAGGCCTGGGCCGCCAGGGGGTCAAACTCCAGGAAGACCTGGATGTCAGCCCCGGCAATGAAGGAGCGGCCGGTCCCGGTGAGGAGCAGGACCCGAATCTCGGGGTCCCGGCTCACCCGGTCCAGGGCGTCCTTGAACTCAGAGAGCATCTCGTGGTTCAGGGCGTTGAGCCGGTCCGGGCGGTTGAAGGTGATGGTAGCGACTCCGGCCTCGTGGTCAAACAGCATGGTTTGATACGACATGGGCTCTCCTTTGAAAATCAACCTGTGGCCCACAGGCCAGAGGCCTGTGCCACTAAATTAAAAATCTTCCGCTCCGGCTCCCAGCGCCTCGATGGTGTCCGGCTGCCAGCGGGGCTTATCATCCTTGTCGATGATCCGGGCCCGGATGCCCTCGAGATAGTCGGGGTGGGTGATCATAAAATGGGCCGCCAGGGCCTCCCGGTGGAAAATTTCTGGTAAGGGCCGCGCCTCGTTGGCCCGGAGCAGTTGCAGGGTCACGGCCAGGGCCGTGGGGGAGCGCTCCCCCAGCCGCCGCAAGACCTCCTCACAGAGCCTCAGCTCCAGACTGCACTGGTTGAGGGCGGTCATGATCTCCTGAAGAGACCTTTTGCCGGCAAAGCGCGCCGCCACCCAGGCGTCGAGGTCCGGGTTTGGAGCAATATCCCGGCGAGTAAAGGACGCCAGCACCTGTTCCAGGTGCGCCACCGCGCCGGGTTTCCCCGTAGGAAGCTCCCCGGCGTAATTTTTGAGGGCCTGGCGCAGTTCGGGTAACCGGGCCGAGTCCACCAGGTGGGTGGCCAGCCCCAGCCGGACGCATTCGGCCCCCAAGAGTTCGTAGCCGGTCAGGGCCAGGTACTCGGGGTAGCCCGGGGGACACTTGGTGAAGAGCCAGCCCGTACCCCCCACATCCGGGAAGAAGCCGATGCGGGTTTCGGGCATGGCCATGCGGGTGGCTTCGGTGGCCACCACGAAATCCGCCCCGGCGGCCAGGCCCAGACCGCCGCCCATGGTGATGCCGTGGGCCAGGACCACCACCGGCTTGGGGCACTGGTGAATCATGAGGTCCAGGGCATACTCCTCCCGGAAGAACTGGTCGGCCAGATGCACCTCCCCGGTCTGGACCGCCCGGGTCAGTTCCTTGAGGTCGCCCCCGGCGCAGAAGCCCCGGTCCCCGGCCCCGCAGATGAGCACCAGGCTGATGTCGGTTGCAGCCAGGGCCTCCTCCAGCCCCCGGGTCAGGAGCCGGATCATCTCCCGATTGAGGGTGTTGAGGACCCGGGGGCGGTTCAGGACCAGGGTCATCAGGCCTGGAGACCGGGTTATCAAAACTGAAGGTTCGGTTTGGTCAGCCATATTCAGGAGTTGGGGTGCTAAGGGTAAGATTTATAGAGAAGGATATAAGTAATCATAGAGATATAGAGATTTCTATGTTCGGGTTAAGCGGCTTGGCTCCACAAGCATTGGAGGCAAGTCCGCTTAATAGGAATTAAAAAACGCTATTTCTTTTTAGCCTTCGGCGCGGGATTCACCTCCGCAGCATCTACCGTTAGATTATTGAGTTCATTAGACCTCGTGAGTCCAATTTTTTTGACCGGGATAATAGCTGTCGGCAAAAGGTCCCCACCAGGCTCTGGGGCTACATTTGCTGCAGCTAAACCAAATTCAATGGAAAGTCCCCATAATCCTTCATGAAGATCATTGTATCGAATTAAGGCCTCTACCACCTCTTTATAGGTAAATGTTAAACTTTTGGTCTCAGGCATTAGATTTCACCTCCGTTATGTCAAGCCTATCCATTCTTATAGGTTGAATTAGCCGATCACCTGACGATGCTCGTGTAGTAGTATCAGTTACAATTGTACTAACAGCAGTATTAATGGATAGTTGAAACATTATGTGATCCATCTTTTTGGTTAATTTATCATATAGGGTAAAAGCGCCGACTTTCTCTGCTAAAGCCGAAACAATAAATTGGTTTAAACTAACCCCTTCCGTTTCTGCAATCAATGTCAACCGACGATGAAGGCTTTTTGGTAATCTAAGTAGAATTTTCCCACCAAACGAGAGCGACTGTGATGGAGAGGGGATTTCCTGTTTAAGATCAAGCGCTGCTGCAATCCAATCTTTCGCAGCATCTTCCAGATGCTCATAAGCCTCCTGTGGCGTATCCCCTTGCGCGATACATCCTGGAAATTCTAAGATTACTGCTGTATATGTTCCGCTCTCATCATCCGGAATGAGAACACGAGAATAAGGTTCTTTTAAATATTTTTCAGTCATTTTTATTGTCTTGGTCATGGCTGATATCCCTTCCCGTGTATTATTCTTCGATGAGTTCTTCAAATTTTTCTATGTCTAATTCTAATTGGTCCAGAATATCCTTTGCTGTATATTTGTTAAGATCCTTGGATCCATGACGAGGTATGCTCAGGGGGCGAAGGTCATCAAAGGTCTGATTGACCCAAGTTTGATGCTTCCCTCGTTTAGAGGGAACTCTGCCAAGGGCCCTTGCCAAAGACTCAAGCTCCGAATATCCTATCCCGCCTTTTTTTCGTAATTCCTCAACTCGTTTGCGGAGTTTGTCGAGTTTTTCACGATTCATAATATCAAATACGATATCATCATGCAAGAACGTATGTCAAACAAATTTCGGGCGAAAATATGGGGAGGAATAGGTCGATCTCCTTAAAAATACGCTCAGAACTCAGGAGTTCGCTGGCCAAAGGCATTTCAACAATTATTACCCCAAGCCTAACGCCTGGCAGATTTTGCCCTGATAGCTACCTCCCCTTTTCAGCCCAAAAAATGAGTTGGGGCAGTTCCACGTTATTCATAAACGGGATCGGGGCCCAGACGATCTCCTGCCGTAGGACGGCAAACCGGGGAAACTGCTCCCGGAGTTCGGCCGGGGTGGGGAAATGATGCACCATGGCGCCGTCCGGGGTGGCGATGTCCACCAGGGTGCCGGGCTCCAGCTCCCGGGTCTGGGGCAGGCGCACGATCTCCCCGGCCTCCCGGGGGGAGGTGTAGATGAACAGGTGACCGCCGGCCTTAAGCACCCGGGCCAACTCCCGGCAATAGTCCCGAAAGGTGGCGGTATCGCCGTGGTTGATGACGTTGACGGACACCACCAGGTCGAAGGCCCCGGAGGCGAAAGGCAGGCGGTTGAGGTCGGCCTGCACCAGGTGGGCCGCGGCCGCCGGGGCGGCGGCGTGGGCGAGGCCCGCCTGGAGGATTTTGAGCACCTGGGCGTCACAATCGGCGCCTGCGACCTTAAACCCCGCCTGGAGCAAAGGCCACAGATGGCGGCCGACGCCGCAGCCGGCGTCCAAAACCCGGCGGCAGCCAGCCGCCTGCCACCCGGGGATCAGGCCCATGAGCTCGGGATTGGGCCTCAGTCCCTGCATCTCGGGAGCGGCAAAAAGTTCTCCCCAACCAGGCATGGCGACCTCACCTACTTTCTTGGATTACTATATATATTTTTGCTAAATGCATAAAGAAAATCGCCCGATGGTGCTTGACAATTATCGCAAAATAACGATATTAAAAGCATTCGGGGGAAGATAGATGCCTGCAACAGAGGTTATCATGTTCCAGGAAAGCGATGGAACAGTTCCTTTGATAGAATGACTAGATAAATTGCCCGAAAAAGTTCAAGACAAGTGCCTCGTGAAAATTCAACGTTTGGAGGAGCAAGGCTATGAACTTCGTCGCCCGGAGGCGGATAGCCTGAGAGACGGAATCCATGAATTACGGGTGGCATTCCGAAGAATGCAATACCGGATGCTTTATTTCTTCCATGGGCAGCAAGCTATTATCTCCCACGGCTTGAAAAAGGAAAGCGTGGTGCCATCAAAAGAGATTGACCTCGCAGTCGAGCGAAAAGCTCGATTCGAGAATGATCCCGTGAAGCACACGTATGGGGAGAATGACGATGAATAAAAGCAAAAAGACATCTAAAGCCTTCGATATTCTCCATAGCAGATATATCGGGGAAAACGCTGAACGGAAGGCTTCTCTTGAAGCCGAGCACGTGAATGCCGAAGTTGCTAAAACAATCTATGAACTGCGTAAGAAAGCGGGGTTGACTCAGAAAGAGTTGGCCCAGATGGTAGGAACCACCCAGTCGGTAATCAGCCGCCTCGAAGACGCAGATTATGAAGGTCACTCCTTGTCAATGCTCCATCGGATAGCAATGGCCCTTAACCGCCGTCTTTCTGTTCAGATGATAGAACCTATCAATGAAAGGGTAGCCACAGTGTTGCCCCCATATCGGGACAATATCAACCAACAGGACCAAGGGGCGCCAAAGGGAAAGAAGTAACTTCAGTAAAAGGAGACCCCTTGCCGCCAACTCCAAAAAAGGCGGTCGCCTATAATCTTATGGACCCCAAAAAAATAAGGAAAGAAAGAAGCCTATGATTACCCGATACAGCCGTAAAGTTATGGCCCGGATCTGGACCGAAGAGAACAAGTTTGCCAGCTGGCTCAAGGTGGAGCTGGCCGCCATGAGAGCCATGGCGGAGTGCGGCCTCATCCCTAAGGAGGTGCCGCAACGGGCCGCCAGGAAGGCCAAGATCGACGTGGCCCGCATCCTGGAGATCGAGGCCAAGACCCACCACGACGTGGCCGCGTTCGTGGACCAGGTGGCCGCCGGCCTGGGGGAGGACGGCCGCTACTTCCACTTCGGCCTGACCTCCTCCGACGTGCTGGACACCGCCCTGGGCCTGCGCCTGACCGAGGCGGCGGACCTCTTGCTGGCCGATGTGGATAATCTTTTGGCCGTGCTGAAAGAAAAGGCTTATGCCTTCAAAGACCAGGTCATGGTGGGTCGGACCCACGGGGTGCACGCCGAGCCCATCACCTTGGGATTAAAGTTCGCCCTGTGGTACGCCGAGTTTACGCGGCAGCGGGCCCGCCTGGCCGCGGCCCGGAAAAATATCGCGGTGGGCAAAATTTCCGGCGCCGTGGGCACCTTCGCCCACCTGGGTCCGGAGGTGGAAGCCGGGGTCTGCAAGCGTTTGAAACTTAAACCCGCCCCCATTTCCACCCAGGTCATTCAGCGGGACCGGCACGCCGAATACTTTCTCACCCTGGCCCTGGTCGGCGCCAGCGTCGAAAAAGTGGCCCTGGAGATCCGTCACCTGCAGCGCACCGAGGTGCGGGAGGCGGAGGAGATGTTCGCCGCCGGCCAGAAGGGGTCGTCGGCCATGCCCCACAAGCGCAACCCCATCCTGTCGGAAAACCTCTGCGGCCTGGCCCGGGTGCTGAGGGGCAACGCCCTGGCGGCCCTGGAAAACGTGGCCCTGTGGCACGAGCGGGACATCAGCCACTCCTCGGTGGAGCGGGTCATCGCGCCGGATTCCACCGTACTCCTGGATTTCATGCTGTCCCGGATTACCCGGCTCCTCAAGAATCTCCAGGTCTACCCTGAGAACATGGCCGCCAATCTCCGGTTGACCCGGGGCCTGGTCTTCTCCCAGTCGCTGCTGCTGGCCCTGATCAACAAGGGCCTGGCCCGGGACGCGGCCTACCGGCTGGCTCAGCGCCCGGCCATGCAGGTCTGGGAGGCAGGGGGCGAATTCGCCCAACGGGTCAAGGCCGACGCCGAAATCAGCCAACACCTGACCCCGGCGGAGATTGAAGCGATTTTCGATCTCAAGCGCTATTTCCGCCACGTGGATGATATTTTCACCCGGGTGTTCGGGAAGTGAGTATTAGGCAGTAGCCAGTTGTCAGACCAAGGGGCATCTCGCCTGTAACTGAACCTAAAAATGTCTTATCCGAAGTTGCAGCCAAAAGACATTGAATATTCATGTCATTCTGAACGGAGCGTAGCGGAGTGAAGAATCTCGGCGGCTCAAAAAGAGAGATTCTTCACTGCGCTCAGAATGACAAAAAAATAGTCTTTTGATGGCGCATTGGTATTACCCATGTCTCCGAACGTTTGTTACCCATCTCTCCGGTCCGAACCGGGGGGATGGGGAGTTATGGAGGCAACATTTTGCAAGGTATCCGTGGGACACGATCCTGGTCCTGCCTGTCAGCCTGCATGAACCATAATGACCAGAAGGTACAACCGACTCGGAAAATGCGTCGGGGTTGCTGGGGGTCCGTCTGTGGCCCTGGCGTAGGCCTTAGATTTGCCGGATTCTTCGGTGTTGCGGCTGTTGTTGGCGCAAGAACCGGTGGTTTGTTTGCGGCGGCTATAAAGATGGTGCGCGGTGCGCACCCTACCTGTACATTTTTCCAGGAGGGGGTTTGGGGGAACCTCGCTTTTTACAAAAAAGTGGGGTTCCCCCAAATTCTTTGCTTCGTTTCTCTTCAGCTCCCCATCGGCGCCCCGTCCGCCTGAGCCTTTCTTCAGCCCCTTTTTCCTTGCCAGATAACCCGCCCTTCATATAACGTTATAATCTTGAGCAACCGGTCCGGGGCACAACTCTTAGGGCCGCACCCGGACCCCAGGAACGAGACATGGGCAGTTTACAAGACCTGATGCAGTTCATCTTTGCCGGTCTGACCGGTGGGGCCATCTATGCCCTGGTGGCCCTGGGCTTCGGGGTGGTGCACAACACCATGGGGATCGTCAATTTCACCCAGGTGGATTTCGTCTCCCTGGGGGGCATGATCCTCTACAGCGCCCTGGTCACCGCCGGCCTCCCCATGGCCCCGGCCCTGCTCCTGGCGGTGGCGGGGGTGACCCTGGTGGCCATCCTGGTGGAGGTGGTGGGCGTCCGGCCGTCCCGGTCCCAAAGCCACCTGGTGCTGATCTTTCTGACCATCGGGCTCTCCATCATCCTCCGGGGGGTCATGAAAATCATCTGGGGCAAGACCCGCATGGCGGTGCCGTCGCTGTCCGGGGAGGCGCCGGTGCATCTGGCCGGGGCCGCCATCCTGCCTCAGACCCTGTGGATCCTGGCCCTCACCACCGTGGCCATCATCGGCCTGGTGCTGTTTTTCCGCAAGACCTCCATGGGCCTGGCCATGCGGGCCGTGGCCGCCAACCCCGAGGCCGCGGCGGTGGTGGGCCTCAAGGTCTGGCGGGTCAAGGCCGCCAGCTTCGCCCTGGCCGGCGCCCTGGGGGGCCTGGCCGGGTGCCTGGTGACCCCCATCACCACGTTGAGCTACGACGTGGGGGTGCTCCTGGGCCTCAAGGGCTTTGCCGCCGCCATTCTGGGCGGCTTCGGTTCCTTCCCCGGGGCCATCCTCGGGGGCCTCACCCTGGGCCTCCTGGAGAGCCTGGGCGCGGCGTATCTTTCCAGCGCCTACAAGGACGTCATCGCCTTCATCGTCCTTCTGCTGGTCCTGTTCATCCGCCCCAGGGGCCTACTGGGTGGGACCGGGTAGGTATTTTTGTAGTAGGGTGCGCACTGCGCACCAGGCGCACTGATTATCTTAACTTAAAGGCCAGACCAATGTTACCCACCATAAGATTCGCGGTGATCATGTTACTCTGCACTCTGTTGGCCGGTTTTTTTATCGTACCGACTCGCGACATGCCCGATAATGCGGTCGTGCTGCTCGATGACCAAACCCGGACGTATTTTTCGCCTGGTTGCGCCAACCAGGAAAAGCGAGAATATCGTCTGGCCACGGCGGCCGAGGCGCGGAAATTGAACTATGCACCGGATAAAAAATGCCAGGATGCGGCGGGATTCAGCCAGGCTAGCCGCTCCCTGAGCGGTAACCTCATGGCCCGAATGGGAATGCTGGCGCCCTTGCCCAGCCGCTGGAACCCCGACGGCACCTGGAATTGGTGAGTGAAGGTTGGAACTCACGCTCAAAAGATCTGCCGCCAGGAAAGTCTTTGAGCATACCGAGGGGTTACTGGAGAGTATTTTTGAGCGTCTCCCTAATCCCCCCTAACCCCCCTTTAGAAAAGGGGGGAATTTTTCTGAGGAATTTTATCGTACTCTACGAACAAAAATCATGCAGACGAAAACATCGATAAATATCGACAATCAACGCATCCTCATGGGCAACGAGGCCCTGGGGCGGGGCATCGTGGAGTCCGGGGTCAGCCTGGCCGCGTCCTATCCCGGTACCCCGGCCTCGGAGATTTTGGCCTCGGTGGTCACCTTCGCCAAAGAGACCGGGGCCGACCTCTACGCCGAGTGGTCGGTGAACGAGAAGGTCGCCTTGGAAGTGGCCCTGGCCAACTCCATGTGCGGCCGGCGCTCGGCGGTGTCCATGAAGCAGGTGGGACTCAACGTCGCCTCGGACCCCTTCCTGCGCGCCGCCTACCTGGGGGTCAAAGGCGGCCTGGTGGTGATCGTCGCCGACGACCCCGGCCCCCACAGCTCCCAAACCGAGCAGGACAGCCGCTTTTTCGCCATGTTTGCCAAGGTCCCGGTGCTGGACCCCTCCAGCCCCCGGGAGGCCAAGGACATGGTGGCCCAGGCCCTGGAACTCTCGGAGTGCTACGGCCTCCCAGTCATGGTGCGGCCCACCACCCGGGTGTGCCACGCCCGGCAGGACGTCCCCTGCGGGCCGCCCTTGCGGCTGGACCGTCCGGCCCGGTTTGACAAGGACCCCCGCCGCTGGTGCGCCACCCCGGTTTTTGTCCTGGAGTTGCACCGGGGCCTCAACGACAAGATCGACAAAATCGCCGGGTTGCCGGAGTTCGCCCCCCGACTCACCCCCGGAGACTGCTCCTACCCCCGCATCTGTATCATCGCCTCGGGGGTGGCCTGCGCCCACACCGGCGACTGGCTCGATGAGCTTGGGCTTCTGGGCCGGGTCGATTTTTTCCAGGTGACCATGCCTTATCCCCTGAACCGGAACTTCATTAAAACGGTCCGGACCCGGTATGAAAAAATTCTGGTCATCGAAGAAACCTACCCGGTTATCGAACTGCAGCTGGCCAACCCTCGGGTCCAGGGGCGCACCTCCGGGTTGGTCCCTCGGGAAGGGGAACTGACCCCCGACGTCATCCGCCCGGTGCTGGAGACGTATCTTTCGTTGCCGGCCCGGGTTGTCCCGGCCTCGCCGGGCGGCGGCGACCGCCCCACCCTCTGCGCCGGCTGCGCCCATCGGGCGGCGTTCTACGCCATTAAGACGGCCTTCCCGGCGGGGATTTACCCCAGCGACATCGGTTGCTACACCCTGGGCCTGAACCTGGGGGCGGTGGATACCTGCCACTGTATGGGCGCCGGCATCAGCCAGGCCGCGGGCTTCTACCGGGCCTACGCTGCCGGGGGAGGAGAATTCCCCACCATCGTGGCCACCATCGGGGACTCCACCTTTTTCCACGCCGGGGTCCCGGCCCTGGTCAACGCGGTGTTTCATCGAGCCCGCTTCATCCTGGTGATCCTGGACAACGCCACCACGGCCATGACCGGCCACCAACCCACGCCCCAGGTGGGCTTCACCGCCACCGGGGAGGCGGGCCACCCGGTGTTCATCCCCGACCTGGTGCGGGCCAGCGGCGCCGGATTCATCAAAGAGGCTGACCCCTACGACCTGCCCGCCTTTATGGACCTGCTGAAATCCGCCGACGCCTATTGCCGCAGCCCCGAAGGCGGGGTGGCGGTGGTGATCGCCAAACATCCCTGTCTGCTGGACAAAGAAGCCCGTAAATCCCAGCCGGCCTATAGTATGCGGGTCACGGAAGATTGCACCGGCTGCCTCCACTGCCTGGAAGACTTTGAGTGCCCCGCCTTGTCTATAGATGAGGCCGACGGCCGGGTGGTCATCGACGGCGGCCGCTGCGTCGGCTGCGGGGTGTGCGTCCACGTCTGCCCCGAGGGGGCCATCACCGCCGCCAAAGAGGGACGCCCATGAAACAACAGATCATCGTCAGCGGCCTGGGAGGGCAGGGGGCCCTCACCCTGACCCGGCTCTTGGCCGAGGCCGCCGCGGCCCTGGGGCTTCCGGTCATCACCTCCGAAACCCACGGCATGGCCCAGCGGGGCGGTACGGTCATCTCCATGATCAAGGTGGGACCCTTCCGGGGGCCCCTGATCCCCGCCGGGGAGGCGGACCGCGGGCTGTTCCTGCACGTAAAAAATCTGGCGGTACACCGGTTTTATCTGCGAGACGGCGCGGCCGTGTTCGTCAACGCCGCCCTCCCCGGAGATTATAGGAGCGTGGACGCCCGGTCCCTGGCCGCGGCCCACGGCCTGCCTGCCGTGGCGGCCAACCTCATCCTCCTGGGCTACGCCGCGGGCCAAGGCGGATTGTTCGCCGGACCCGACCTGCTGGCGGAAATGATCGCGGCCAAGACCCCGGAGCGCTTCCGGGAGGCCAGCCTCAGGGCCTTCCAGGCGGGGCTGGTTGCGGCGGCATGAGAGGAGGTTCCGGGCAGTTGCACATGACCTGTCGGCTCTCTCAAAACCATGAAAAGATGTGTAGGGCGGGCACTGCCCGCCGATACCTTGGATTATAGGAATTGCCAAAAGTTTTTTCCAATATGGGAAGCCTTATAATCCCCCCTGCCCCCCTTTAAAAAAGGGGGGGAACTGCAAGGAATTGCTGTTAAAGTCCCCCTTGGAAAAAGGGGGATTTAGGGGGATTTGAGAACC
>JAHIKF010000409.1 GCA_018897875.1 Pseudomonadota bacterium
AAGTAATCGAAGGGATTCTGAAAGATGACTACCCCGGCCAGGAATTCTTCTTGGCCGGCAAGCTGGTCAAAGACCTGGATGATGATACACACAGACGTCTGAAAGAAAAAGGAGTCACCCTGGACCGCAGCCCACAACGCCTCCTGGAACAAGTGGGCAAAAGTGCCTTTCCGGCCTGAGTTGGAGGTGACCTATGCTCCGTTTATATTTGCAAGCCCCCTTCGCCGTGTTCCGCCCCTTTACCACCGGCAGCTTTCGGCCCACCGCAGGATTTATCACGCCCTCAGCGGCCTACGGTTTGCTTCTCAATGTGGCCGGAATCGAAATGCGCCTTGATGACGGCAAGTCAGTTATGACTGCCATCAAAAATGACCTTCCCAAAGTCCGTCTTGCTCTGGGCGCCTTGGAAATGCCACTGCGCCACAGCATTTATCAACAATTACATAACTACCCGGTGGGAACTACAGGAAAAGATCATGCCGTGAATACCTGGGGGAATAAATACAACATTCTGCCGGTGCGTCGTCAGTTTCTCTCCGGCATCCGGGCATACCTCTGCCTGAACGGCAACCCTGACCTGGAAACCTGGGTGCTGGAAGGCCTGGCCGGTAAGAGACCCCGGACCTACGGCCTCCCTTTCCTGGGAGATAACAACTTCCTGATCGACCGCCTTGAGCCCGTTCCAAATCCCCAGCCGTCCCACTGGTTTGTACCGGTGGAGAGAGACCAGGAAGAATTTCAAGAGGATACCACCCGGCTCACCCTTACCATTGACCGCCGGGACATGTCGCTGACCCGCTCCAAGTTGTTTGCGCCTACCAGGGAAAAATCGCTCAACCCGCCTGACGCCGCCTGGCAGGAGGTGCAATACTGATGAAACGGGACCCGCCTGCCCCAAACAATGGAATAACCGACAGCTTTTCCTCCTTCTTTGCCGCGGACAAAGCCGCGGAGGAGCCTTTGATCCGCGTCATGGCCCTCCATGCCCTGGCCTATTGTGAGCGGCTCTTCTATCTGGAGGAGGTGGAGGAGATTCGCCGGGCCGACGCCCAGGTCTATGATGGCCGGCGTTTGCACGAGGAGTTGGAAAAGGACGAGGAGGCCGCCACCCTGGAACTGGCCAGCGAGACCCTGGGGCTCAAGGGCAAACTGGACGGCCTGAAGCGCAAAAGCGGCGGCTGGGTGGTCGTGGAGCACAAAAAGGGCAAATCCCAAAAAGGCGCCCCGTGGCCCAGCGACCGCCTCCAGGTGCTGGCATATGCCCTGCTGTTGGCGGAGCACACCGGCCAGGAGGTCAAAGAGGCGGTGATCCATTATCACGCCGATAAACAGAAAGTGCGTCTGGCCCTGGACCAGGAAGCCGCCCTGGCCGAAGTTCAGGCAGCAGTGGTCCGGGCCCGGGAATTGAGGGCTTCACTGGAAAGACCACCGGTTTCCGTCTCGGAGAAGCTCTGCCGCACCTGCTCTTTAGCGCCGGAGTGCCTCCCGGAGGAGGAGAGGTTCGCCCTCACCGAAACCGACAAGCCCCAGCGACTCTTTCCTGCGGATGACGACCGGCGCATCGTCCACCTGGTGGAACAAGGTCTGACCATCCGCCGGGACGGGGAGCAACTGGTGATAACCTTCCCGGACGGCAGCAAAAAGCCCCTGCCAGGGATGAACATCCTGTCCTTGGTACTCCATGGCAACGTCCAGATTTCCACCCAGGCCATCCATTTCTGCGCCGCCCACGACATCGGCGTCCACTGGCTTTCCTATGGCGGCCATTACGTGGGTGCCTTGTCCCCCGGCGCCGGCCGGGTGCAGCGGCGTAACCGGCAATACCAGGCCTTGCAGGATCACCCCATGCAAGTCCAGCTCGCCCGGCGCCTGGTGGAGGCTAAGGTGGAAAACCAGTTGCGTTATCTTTTAAGGACGGTCAGAACCCAGACCGATCTGGATCAGGTCCCCCAGGTTCAGCAGGGTTTGTCTGAACTGCGGGGAAGTCTGGGGGAACTGCACCGTCTGGGCGAAGCTGTAGCCACCTCTGAACTGGCAACCCCCCCATTTGAAGAAATCCTGGAACAGATTCGCGGCCATGAAGGCCGAGCCGGGAGGGTTTATTTCGGCCTGGTGCCTTATCTGCTCAAACTGGCCCCTGACGACTTTCTGGCCTTCCAGGGCCGCAACCGCCGGCCTCCCAAAGACCCATTCAATGCCTTGTTGTCCTTCGGATATGCCCTCCTCTACCGGGATTGTGTGGCGGCCCTCTTGGCCGTGGGGTTGGAACCGGCCCTGGGGGTTCTCCACACCCCCAGGTCGACGGCTTACCCGCTGGCCCTGGACCTCATGGAGCTTTTCCGCCTCATACTCTGGGATATCCCCCTCATTGGCTCGGTGAACCGCCGCCAGTGGCAGAAATCCGACTTTGAGATCACCCCAAACCAGGTGTGGCTGGGCCTGGATGGCAGGCGTAAGGCCATTCAACTTTACGAAGGCAGAAAACAAGAGAAATGGAAACATCCGGTGCTCCAGTATTCCTTGAGCTATGCCCGGACCTTGGAGCTTGAGGCCCGGCTCCTGGAAAAGGAATGGACCGGCCAACCCGGTCTGTTCGCCAAATTGAGGTTGCGTTAAATGGGGGAAGAAAAACATTGGCACCTGGTGTGTTATGACATCCGGGACCCCAAGCGCTGGGCCAAAGCCTACAAAATTTTCAAAGGATGCGGCGATCATTTGCAGCTCTCCATTTTCCGTGTCCACCTCACCAAAACCAAGCTGGCGGCCTTACGTTGGAAGTTGAGCAAAATTCTGGTAGAGGATGACAGCCTGATGATCGTGCGCCTCTGTCCGGGCTGCGCCAAGCGGGTGATTGATAGCCGTGGAGCAGAAAAGTGGCAACAGCCGGATCTTAAGGTGGAGATATTTTGATTCAAGCATCGGTACAAAGAAGGAGGGAGACAACCGGAAAAGCTAAATAATCAAATGATTTCAAGTTATTACTCCAAGAAAGACCAAAATCGATACTTGACTGGCAAAAAGTTAAGGAAATTAAAGGAGATATGAACCAGGGGCCTGAGACTCCATGTGCTTTTATCGTCTCGGCGCTTATGACCATGAAAAGGGCCTTCCCTGGATGGCGATAATTCTCATTAATTACTATTGGGGTGAACTGATCTTTGATGCCGAAAGGCGTTGAGCACTGGTGTATCGCTTCGCTTTTAAGAATGGGTCTGCCAAGTGAACTGATCTTTGATGCCGAAAGGCGTTGAGCACGTTGGCTCAAATGGGCTAATGCCCACAATTTTAAGTGAACTGATCTTTGATGCCGAAAGGCGTTGA
>JAHIKF010000410.1 GCA_018897875.1 Pseudomonadota bacterium
CGGGGCGAGGCGCGGAAGGCCTCCATACCGAAACGGGCGATGTCGTAGCGGTTGGCTGCGGTACAGATCATCTCGATGGCGCAGCAGGCCAGCCCGAAGGTGGCGGGCCAGAGGCTGTTCTTGCGGCCCCAGTCCACCAGCTTCTCCAGGGTGGTGGTTAAAACGTTATATCCGAGGTGTTCTTCGATTCCCATTCCCGTACTCCAAAAAGCCGTTTTTGGTTTTTCGTTATCGTTTTTATTGAAGCCGACCTGAATTGATTTGACGAACGCTTTTACCAAAAACGAAAAACGAAAAATGATATTTTTCATTCCCATTCTAAAGCGCCCTTGCCCCAGACGTACACCAGGCCCACCGAAATGATGGCGATGAACACCAGCATCTCCACGAACCCGAACCAGCCCAGGTCCTTGAACACCACCGCCCAGGGGTAGAGGAAAATGGCTTCAATGTCGAACACGATGAAGAACATGGCGATGACGTAGAAGCGCACCGTGTAGCGGTGGCGGGCGTCGCCGATGGGGTCCATGCCGCACTCGTACGGCATGTCCTTGCTGGCGAAGTGCTTCTTCTTGCCCAGCAACTCGGACAGGACCACGATCACGGCCACCAGCCCGATGGCGACCACCATGAAGATTAATACCGGCACATAATTGATCAGCATAAGTCAATCCTTAGCAGTGCTGATTTGATTGATGATTTATAACTCCCGTCGTTCCCCGTTGCCGGGTGGGAGCGAAGTCAAGCAATGCTCCTAAAGCGCCGCTACCCCGGCTGCCGCTACTGCCTGATCATTCTCCACCGAGCTGCCGCTCACCCCGATGGCGCCGATGACCGTGTCGCCGTCTTTGAGGGGAATGCCCCCGGGAAAAATAATGAGGCGTCCATCATTGCTGGCGTGGATGCCGAAGAGCGGCTGCCCCGGCTGGCACAGGGGCGCCAGGGTTTTGGTCTCCATATTGAAAGCCCTGGCGGTGTAAGCCTTGTTCATGGCGATGTTGATGGAACCCAGCCAGGCCCCGTCCATGCGCTGAAAGGCCACCAGATTGTTGCCTTCATCCACCACGGCGATATTCATGGCGACCTTGATCTCTCTGGCTTTCTGTTTTGCGGCGTCGATGATGCGCAATGCCGTGTACAGGTCTATCTTCTTCGCCATGCTATCTGCCCTCTCCGGCGCCTGCTCGGGTTTATGAGTCATGTGTCAGGGTGGGCACCGCCCACCATTATTCGGCGGGCCATGCCCGCCCTACATTTTGGTGGCACCGGCATCTTGCCGGTGCACTGGCACAGGCTGGAAAGCCTGTGCCACCAATTATTTTTCTAATGCGAATGCTCTTCGGCCTTGCACACCCCCAGGGGGCAGTTGCCCGCCAGGTGGGCGTCGTATTCGTCCTTAAAGCGCTCCATGGTGGTCTTGAGGAAGGAATACGGGCTCCATCCCAAGGCGCAGTTGGCGGAATCCACCATGGTCTGGGCCAGGGTCAGCATCCGGTCCAGGTCGGCCTGGGTGGCTTTACCCGCCGCCACCTTGCAGATCATTTCGTAGAGCACCCGGGTGCCCCGGCGGCAGGGGAGGCAGAAGCCGCAGGACTCGTGCTGGAAGAAATACAGCAGGCACTTGACCACGTCGATAACGCAGACGGTATCGTCCATCACCAGCATGGTGCCGGAGCCCAGGCCGCCCTGGATCTTGGCCAGGGCCGCGTGTTCGATGGGGGTGTCCAGGTGCTCGTCCAGGATGAAGCCCACCGAAGCGCCGCCGGGCTGGCAGGCCTTGAAGGTGCGGCCGTCTTTGACGCCGCCGCCGTACTTGTCGATGAGTTCCCGAAGCGGCATCCCCAGGTTGGCTTCCACCACGCCGGGCCGCTTGACCTGGCCCACCACCTGCAAAATCTTGGTGCCGGCGGTGTCCTCGGTGCCCTTGGACTTGTACCATTCGGAGCCGTTGACCAGGATGCCCGGCACTGCGGAGAGCGATTCCACGTTGTTGACGATGGTGGGTTTGTACCAGACGCCCACCTGGCCGGGGAAGGGCGGTTTCACCCTGGGGTTGCCCCGCTCGCCCTGGATGGACTCGATGAGTGCGGTTTCCTCGCCGCAGACGTAAGAGCCGCCGCCGGTCTGCACCTGGATTTTGAACGAGAAGTCGGTGCCCTGGATGTTGTCGCCCAAAAGATTCTGGGCCTCGGCCGCCTCGATGGCCTTATTGAGACGATACATGGACAGGTAATATTCACCCCGGCAATAGATGTAGCCGACGCTGGCGCCTATGGCGTAGCCGGCGATGGCCATGCCTTCCAGCACCCGGTGAGGATCGCCTTCCATGATGTAGCGGTCCTTGATGGTGCCGGGCTCCCCTTCATCGGCGTTGCAGACGATGTACTTGGGGGTGATGGGGCTGGGCCGGGTGAAAGACCACTTGAGCCCGGTGGGGAAGCCGGCACCGCCCCGGCCCCTGAGGCCGGAGTCCTTCACCGTGTTCACCACCTCTTCCGGGGTCAGGGACAAGGCCTTTTTCAGGCCGTCGTAGCCGCCCCGTTCCAGATAGGCGTCCAGGCTCAACGGATCAATCTGGTCCACGTTGGCCAGGAGCACCAGCTCATCGCCGCTCGCCAGGTAATCGCTCATCGGGTTGGTGGTGCGGGGCAGCGTCCGGTAGTCCACGGTCTTGCCGGCCCGGTAGTCGCTGAGGATATTCTTGACGCGCTCGGCCGTGAGCCGCCCGAAGACCACCTCGTTGATCTGCATGACCGGGGAGACCTCGCAGACCCCCAGGCAGGCGGTGTGCTCCAGGGTAAAGAGGCCGTCGGCGGTGGTTTCGCCCACCTTGATTCCCAACTCGGCCTTGAGCACGGCCACCAGGTTTTCGGCCCCCATGATGTGGCAGGGGGGCGACTCGCACAGGCGGATGATGTACTTCCCCCGGGGCGTCGGCGAGAACATGGTGTAAAAGCTCATGACGCCGTAAAGGTAGGGGTAGGGAATATCCATGCCTTCGGCCAGCAGCTTCAAGGCTTCCAGGGGCAGCCAGTTGCCGCAAATGCCCTGAACGGCGTGCAAGGCGGGCATGACCCCCCCCTTGACGGCTCGGTAATGGCTGACGGCATCCTGGATGGCGGCGAGTTGCTCGGGGCTCAACGTGGCGCTGACGGGGCTTTTAATCTCCATCGTTATCGATCCATAGGCTTGGTCTTTGTGAAAATTTTCTTTATTACTCGGAATTTTTATTACCAATCCCCCCGGCTGTCAAGTTTTTTTTCAGTTTTTTGGCCGGTCGGGACGTCAGGGAAAGTTAGATCAGGATTAGCCGCCGGGTTTTTCTCTGGCGCAGAAGCAAGTTAGCCTTAGCCGGTTTCGTTCCGTGTCTTACCTGGTCATCAGGATCTTTAAATCGTTTCCAAGCTGCTTTGAAAAGTTTCCGTAGGGTGCGTCCTACGCACCATTAGCTTATGGCCACGGCGGGCACGGAGGCCCGCCCCACCGACTTTTCATGCATTACGGGTGGGCCAAAGGCTCATGAGCAACTGTCTTGAAAAGTTCCCGTAGGGGCGGTTCGCGAACCGCCCCTACAACTTTGACGCCTCAATCCTTTCGCCCTTTCCCCTTTTCCCCTTTTTCCCTTTGCTTCCGCAAGGCCCGGGTCCCGGCCTTCCAGTCCGGCTCGCTCTTCTTGCCCTTGGACCGGGGCTTGGTGGCGGACGGCAGCATCCCGGGCAAGTCCAGGGCGAAGCTTCCGGGCGTAGGGGCCGTGGGTCGGGGTTTTTCCGGTTTGGGCTTTTCCGGGGCCTGGGGCGGGGGCGGCAGTTGGAGGAAATCCCGGGGCAGGGGCGGGGCCAGGTACAAACCCTCGCCGTAGCCCGTGAAGCTGATGCCGCGCCGGGCCGCGAACTGGGCCTGGACGGTGACCATCACGGGGTCCGGGGCCCGGCGCCGCCCCAGCTTTTTTGCCAGTTCCGGAGTCGCGGCCAAAACGAGCTCCCGGTCCGGCAGCGGCTTGAGCCCCTCCTCCCACACCCGTGCGTGGGCCTTGGGGGGAATGGCGACGTAGAGCAGGGCAGGGGGGGGCTCCCCCGGGTCGCGGCGGAGTTTTGCCGGCTCCGGCGTCAGGGCGCGGATGTGCTCTTCTTCCACCTCAAAGGCCGGGGGCGACATCAGCCCCACCACCTGATCCAGGTGGTAGCGCCGGACGAAACCCCAGCCGGGCTCCGCAATCAAGACCTGGAGCAGGTGCTTGATGGGAATGAACCCCTCCTCCGACAGGACCAGCCCGAACTCGTCGGGCCGGTGGCTCAGGATGTAGGTGAGCATCCGGGCCACAGACTCCAGTTGCCGGGGCAGACGGGCCATAGTATCAGCGGTCTTCCGTTTTCATGTTGCGGTTAACGGCGCCGGGGGGCCGGCGAGTATCACGACGTCGATTGTCCGGGGTAGCAGTATTCTCGGAACGGTTCTACCCCCATCAGGCCCCATCAGGATTTACCGGGAATATATCCCTTGGGGCTAAAGTTAGTCAATTGCTAAGAGAACGGAGCTGGCCAAATATGATAATATTATTTGAGGCACGTGCAACATGGATCTCAGACTGGAAAGCCTGTGCCACCAGCTTCCCTGGGATAGATTGATGGAATCTCGGTGCAAAGGGATTTTTGCAAGAGGCTCAACTCAGAGGAATTTATCCGCGCCGGGCAAGACCATGGCTGCCCCGCCGACGAGTCCAAGTCCCCGTATGCCGCGGCCGGTGAGGGCGCCAGTTTATCAGGGCCGGAACTTGTGAGGCGAACAGGAAACGGGACCTAAAGACATAGTGTATCGTTCCAGGATTATCTTACAAAAAATTGATCGTTTTTTCTCCCTCCCCCTTGATGGGGGAGGGCTGGGGTGGGGGTGAAAATGCTGCGCCTGCCTAATCCATCCCCCTCCCCCCATCCCCCTCCCACCAGGGGAGGGGGAG
>JAHIKF010000411.1 GCA_018897875.1 Pseudomonadota bacterium
CAACCGGGATATGCCGCCGGAGGACCTCCAGGTTATTGCCGAAATAGAGTTGGTTCTTCCAGCCTTCCACGCGCCTCCCCTCAAATCACCATCTCTGTGGCTTTAGAGCAATCCAACCGCAATCCCCTAAACCTTAGATATTCTTATAGCTCAACCCGTTTGGATACGCAACCGGTCTTATTGCTTATGCCCTACCGGCATCACCATGAACGGGGTGTCGTTGTCGGGAAGCTTCAGGGCCTGGGCCAAGGGCTTGTCCTTAAACCCCCCGGCCACTCCAGCCCCCAGATTCAGGGCCCCGGCCTGGAGAAAGATATTCTGCCCGACGAAACCGGCCTCCAGGTGGGTAAACAAGGCGGCCTGATCCCCATTTTTGGCTGCGGAGCGTTTGATGTCACCGGTAATGACGACGATTACCGGGGCTTCGCCGATCCAGACCTGGGAATTACAGGCCTTGGCCACCGCCGGGCGGAATTCGCCTGGGGCCACCAACTCCAGTGCCTGGTCCGCCACCACGTAGCGATAGACCCCCGGGGCCAGGTTGGTCACGCCCCGCTCTCCCACCACCAGGTAGAGGTCGATGGGATAGGCGGCCCGGCCCGAAGGCGCGGTCCGCTTGCCCTGGGGATTATTGATCCCGTCCGCGGCCCACAGCAGTTGGGAGATTTGCGCCAGTTCCAGGGAACGGTTGGCAAATTTGCGGGTGGAGCGCCGGTTTTGCAACGCCTCCTCAAGGCTCACGGTGCCCTTGGTGGCCGGCACCGGCAGTTTGATGGCCTGGGCGCCGAACCCGGCGGTCAAATTCACCAGGCTAAACCCCAGGGCCATGACCAGACTCAAGATGATTTTCATTATTTTCATTAGCCTGAACCTCCGTCTTGAAAAGTTATTGAGAATTTGGTGGTACAGGCGTCTCGCCTGTGCATGATAAAGGTGCGCAGTGCGCACCCTACACGGCTACACGGCGGGCGAGACGCCCGCCCTACAAAACTTTTCATCATTTTCGGGTGGGCCGAAGACCCATGAGGGATTGTCTTGAAAAGTTCCCGTAGGGGCGGTGCGCGAACCGCCCCTACAAAAGCTTTTCATGATTTACAGGTGAGCCGGAGGCGCATGGGCGACTAGCCTAAACATCTGGGGCTATGACCTCGAGACTCGCTGGCGGACCGCCTCACGGCGTGGTTCCCAACCGGCGCGGCCAGTAAAACCGGGACCCCGGTTGAGCCTTTAGACGTATGTGGAGAAAGATAGTACTGGTGATGACCGGATGCCAGTCCCTGGGGCAAAAAACTGATTGCCCGGGGAACACGCTGTTGCCACCGGAGATAACGGGGGGAGGATTTAAAGCAGCCGGCGGATGGCGAAGCTCCCTATTTGACCAGACAACCCATACAGATTCCGGTTCAAGGGAAACCGGGAGAAGCCAGACGTCATAGCCCCAAAAAAATGACTGGCCGGGTGGGGGAGACTCGGCCAGTCGTGAAAGGAGAAATTGGTATATGAACTTTGATTAAGGGGGGGAAGTGGGGACCTTAATGGTTCATATCTTGGTATATATCCATGCAGCAACCGTGCCACAAACTGCGTCATTTTTTTATGTTGTATTTTCAAGGTGTTACCTTTTGGGGCGCAATGATCCTGGTTCAATTATTTGTACCGCCTGGGGGCCAGCTCTGGGCGATATCTTGATTAACCTATTGAATAAACTGCTTTAATTAATAATTTAACTTATCCCCAACCCGTACAAGAAGTCGCGGGCTCTCCGGGCAACGGCAGCACCCGCCACCCCAGCGCTCCGGCGAGCCTACCCGGTTTAAAAGAGGGGTGACGACCCGCTCCCCACCACCAGGGAGAGGTTCAGGGGAAAGAAGGCGCGGTTTGCCTGCTTCGAACCTGGAGTTGGTTAATGTCGTCAGGAGCCTACAGTAGTTGGCAGGCCTTGGCCAGATCCAGGGAGCGGTTGGCCCCAAGGCAGGGGGAACGCCGGTTTTGTCAAGCCTCCGCCACCGGCATGAGGCGGTGTTTCGCCGATGTGGGCCTGAACCAGGCTCTCGAGCGGAACGTGGGAACCTGTCGTCCCGATGTGAGAAGGGAGAAACTCAAGTGGAGGACCCATGAGAGTGAGAGTACCGAGGCGGGGCACAGGGGCGGAACAACCCGTAGTAGCGAGGAAGTCCCGTAATGGGGATGGAGCGAAGGGGTTGTATCGATCAGCCTTCCCTGGTGGCCAACCAGCAATGGGAGGAGCCATTGGGTAAGGCAAGGCCATGTAATTGCGGCTGGTCGATAGGAGCCGGATGAACCGAGAGGTTCACGTCCGTATCTGTGAGGGCGTGGGGGTGAGATTCCCCCACGCTACTCGACTACGTAATAGATCCTGTTTTTTCTATTGATTGTGGTGGGTTAGGTACTCCTTTTTTCTCGCATCATTTCCTTCGTGTCAAGTAGTTTTTGATATAGCCTCC
>JAHIKF010000412.1 GCA_018897875.1 Pseudomonadota bacterium
CTGAATGGGACCGACTATTCGACCCAAAACGAAATGCAAAATCTCAAGCAGGGTACCTTTGCCATTTCTGCCGATCCCCCAGAGGATAATCAAAATATGGTGGATTACGAGGCCAGTGATCCCATATCCCAATAGCCGACGGACGTATGCAATGAGCTCTGAATCGCCGCCAAAAACTTCTTCAAGGAATCTGGACCAGCGGGGTGCTGGTTCATCTTCCCCGAGCCATTCTGTCGGACATGAGGTCTTTATAGAGTCTTCCGGGCGTCCGGGCCTGAACGCTCCTTTTCCGAGATCGATCACGCCATTGGGACAAGCAATGAGGTAGGGATTGCGATCCCACCCTTCACCGCTGATTCCGAGGGAATTTTTTCCAGCAGCAGAGAGATAGAGGACATTGAGTCGGTAAGTCTTACCTTGAAGTTTGGCAATTTTATTTAGGTAAATCCCTTCATTTTTCGCCGCTTCTTTAGCAGCGTTATCATCCTTCTGCTTTTTCGCTTTGATCCGCCGCCAGAACCATCTTTTTGCTTCTTCTTCGTAAACTTCGATGAGTTGATCAACACCAGCGACAATATTTGAAACCGCATCCTCAGACCAGTAATGTCCTTGATATTGATACCAGCGCGCTGCGGCATGGTCATAGCAATGGTGCCCCATCATCAGAGAAATATAGGCCCGGGCATCACCTATCTGACCTGTTTTGGCGCAGTCAAGGAGGAAATCTGCCGTGGGCGAGGAGTCATTGCCCCTGGACCCTTCATTCGAGAATGTCTGGCGCTCTTCTTCGATGCGCGCCCTGGCCTTCTCTTGGATATCCTCCAAGCCCGGGGTGGCCTTTACCTCTGTGATGCAGTGGGCTGTCGCCTGGGCTGCCATGGGGCCTCCAGCGATGGTCGGCCGCCGCCGAAGAAAAATCACCGGCGGGGGGGGCACCAATTGCAGCCGGTCCTTCAACACCGGCGGGATTTTATCAAGGTCCAGGGCCGCCGCAGTCAGGGCTTCCCGATCAAGGCTGGGGGCCGGTTCGGGCTGGGGCCTGGTGGGTTTAATGAAGGTGGACATGGCTCACCCCTCCCTCCGCCCCTCGGGGTCGATGGTCCGGGCCTCGATTCCGGCCAAGATGTCGGAAAGTCTGTATTTTACTGCTCTTCCCCACTTGACGTAAGGCAAGCCGCGCCCCTCAAAGCGCTCATTTGCCAAAGTTTGCTCTGCCCGGCCAATCATCACGGACGTCTCTCTGGGTGAGAAAAGCAAACGACGCGGGGCTCCCGAACCAAGTTGATTTTCCTGATTTTCCTTCATGATGTTTTCACCTCCGCATAGATACGTTCTACCTATGGGAGCCGGAAAAAAAGTAGGGGTAGTTTTTTTCCGGTTTTTGATAAATGCGGAGATGAAATGGGGGCCCCTTTCGATTGGGGTAAGAATCTTATTGTGAAACCGATGGTGGGAAAGGGGGGAGGTTACGCAGAATTATTTATTCAGCAGTTTTTGGGGAAGGTGGTTAGGATGAATTTTTCAATAATTATTCATTCCTCAGATTCTTCTATAATCATTATTACGATATGCTATTGTATACTTCCCATCCTTCTTTATGAGATTCCCCGAGTCTCCTAAAATATCCAGACACTCTCTCTGTAAAACCTGTGGCAACTCCGGGGGCATATCTTTTTCAAAGTCTTGTAAGAAAGCTATCAAGTATGGGCAATCCAATGGACATTGGGGTTTCCCGTCTATCTCGGGGTGGTTGGGGCAATTAAACTTCCTTATATTGTGGGTTGTTTTTGATGGTCTTTCTTTTCTATAAATAGCAAAATAGATGATGTTGACGCCTTTCCTCACAGCGTTTTCTTTCCTTTTGATAGCACGGGCCAAATCATCCGGCATACTGCTTGTGATCGTTTGTGACCTTTTGTCCGCTTTTGCGAATTTCTCAAAAAGTTTCTCCCGTTCCTTTGGATCTGTAACTTTCATCTCAACATAAGTAATGAATCTGAGATAAAGCCCGCGTTCCCATTGATCATACCTTCTCAAATGTTTTTCAAAATTCTCGGGCTTCCAGCGAAAAACCTCGGCAAGGGCCTCAGGTTCTTTAGCAGGGACGGCGAAGTCTCTGCCCTTAATAGTTGTCTTTTGCTCCATGTAGTCAGGTAGAAAAGGAACAAGGTCGTCGGGGATGTCTCTGCCCTTAATTGTGTTCTTCCGTTTAAGGATTTCTGCCCTAACTATTTCCCAGACCTCCTCCTTGACCGTCTCGCCATCATGGAGCGTCAAGATGGTAGGATCGATAATGATAGGAATCTTATGAGGAGGGCAATCTATTAAGCCATTGTCTTTGAATGAGGCAAAGGTAATTTTCCCATTTTTATCTATCCGGAGTGTGCCCTCGACCCTGGCATCTACCACTGCTTTATAAGGCTCATGTATCAGCATCCAGCAATTTGTCACTCCCTGAATCGTGGATTCAGGCCAGTGAAGCCGGGCGTTCCATTTATCCTTTACTTGCTTTTTAAGTTGCTCCACTTCCTGTGTTAGAGTTTCATCAAAACAATTTTTGCGCCATTGTTTATGTTTCTCGACTAAATTTTGAACCAAATCGTCCCGAATCATGAGTTCATATTTTCTATCAACAGGCAGTTCTTTCGGCATCACCGCCTCCTGTTGCGGTCCTGGAATGATTCCGGGGGAAGGCGTCCAGGAAAACGCTTTTCGGGTGGCCTACCCTATCCCCCGGAAACTTTATCTGGCTCTATTGGGCTCCGCTTGTCGGCTTTTTTCTCCCCGCAATACCAAAAGGTCAGGCGGGGTCTCGATGCCCAGGCGCACCTGCTTCCCTCGGATTGCCACAACCATGATGCGGATGTTCTCTCCGATAAGAACCGTCTCATTGACTTTTCTGGTTAGCAGTAGCATGGACTGCTTCCTATGCGCGGGAGACTCCGGAGCCGGCTTGTTTTTTCTGATGGCCGGGCAGTGCCTCCCCCCCGACCGGTCCGTTATTTTTCTTCCCTCAGGTTCGCCACCCGGGGGGTGTTGGCGTTCATCGCCTGGCCCATCAAATCCCCAGCCAAGTCCGAAGCTCGGCGTAAGGTCGCATCTCGCAAATGCGCGTATCTTTGGATCAAGGTGGTGCTCTTATGAGTCAGTAACTTTCCCAGGACGTAGAGGTCCACCTGGCCGGATGAGGCCAGCATGGAGGCGTA
>JAHIKF010000413.1 GCA_018897875.1 Pseudomonadota bacterium
AGTATGCCATTCATGGTTCAACAGGTTTCGTAAGCTTTTGGTTCGCTTTGAGAAAACCGATTCCAGTTATGTCGCCTTGCATCATTTGGCAGCAGCCATTATCTGCTGGCGAAAAATTGGTATTATTTACGGATAAGCTCTTAATGTCCTTTGACTGCAAGTCCGTATTAAATCCCCTTCCAATCCCGGTTGATCTGTTGGTGGTGGGCGATAAGGCTTTTAGGGAGCGGTTGGACACGCCCGGGAACATTTCTTAAAAGGCTACCAGAGAAGGTCGGGGGTTTTGTGAAGCAGCATGAACAGACCAGGATCTACTATCAAAAGGCTTCTGAGGGCCTCCCGCTAATTTTCTCTTTGAATCGAAGTCGTTTACCGGTAGGACCTTGCTTGCATTTCGAAGAGTTGGGCGTACTTGCCGCCCAAGTGTATAAGTTCGTCATGGGTGCCGCCCTCGATAATTTTGCCGCCTTCCAGGACATAAATGTAATCCGCCAGCCTGACCGTGGAAAAGCGGTGGCTGATGAGTAGAACCATGCGGTCTTGAAACATTTTCCGGAAGGACTGAAAAACCTCGTATTCCGCCCGGGCATCCATCCAGCTGGTGGGTTCATCCAAAATGATCAATTGGGCCTGGCGCAAAAAGGCCCGGGACAGAGCCACTTTTTGCCACTCGCCCTGGCTGAGTTCTCCCTGGTCCTCAAACTCATGACCCAAAACGGTCTCGTAGCCCCGGGGCAGCTTCTGGATAAAATCATCGGCTCTGGTCTGCCGGGCGGCATTGAAAATCTTATCGTCGTGAGCCGGTAAACTGATGTCTCCCAGCCAGATATTTTCCCGGGCCGTCAGGCAGTAGCGGGCGTAATTCTGGAGAATGACGCTGACCTCTCGCCGTATGGCCACGGGATCAAACTGGCGCAAGTCAATACCGTCAATGGCTATATTGCCGCTCACCGGGTCATAGAGACGGCAGAGGAGCTTAATAAGGGTCGTTTTTCCCGAGCCGTTCTCACCCACCAGCGCCACCATCTGGCCGGGTAAAATCTGGAGGTTGATATCCTCCAGGACGGTTCTTTCCCCCGTGGGGTAGCGAAAATTGACCCGTTCTATCAAGATGCCTGCCTTTATGGGCCGGGGGAAAGCTGCCGGTGCGCGAGGCTCCACCAGTTTAGGCTTGAGATCGAGGAACTCGTTAAAGTTGGCGAGAAAGAGGTTATCCTCATAGAGCGTGGTCAGGCTGCTCCAGATCTCCTGAAGAGAACCCTGGGCCCGCTGAAAGGCCCCGTAATACATGACCATATCCCCGATGGTGATCGTCCCCGCAACTGCCTGGTAGGCCACGAAAGCGAGCGCCCCAAAAATTGCCAACGTGGCGCTGGCCTGGGTGATCAAATCAGCCAGGGACCGTCTGGCGGAAATTTGCAACTTTTCGACCCGGAGCCGCTTCCGTAATTCCCGGAACCAATCCATGAATAGGGAACCCAGGCCAAAGAGCCGGATCTCTTGTGCATGACCGCCGTCGGTGAGCATCCAATGATAATAATAGGCCCGCCTTTGAGCCTGGGTGTGCTGGCGCTGCCAATCGTACATCTGTTTGGCGTATTTCAAGCGCATCAAAACCCCGGGGACCGTAGCCACAAACAGCATGACGGCAAACCACCACCGAAACGAGATCAGCAACCCTGCCAGGGCTAAAAGCGAGATGCCGCTTTGACCGAGTTGCATCAGGCTGGTCATGATGCTGGTCGGCCGGTAAGTGGCCTCCTGTTGGGCCCGGTGCAGGGTGTCATAGTATTTGGGGTCTTCGTAATACGAAAGGTCCACCGCTACCGACTTGCCGTGGATGACATCCGCCACATGGTCGGTGACCACCTGGGTCTGGGCTTCCTTGACAATCTCGGTGAGGGAGCGGCAACCCGCGGCAAATAAGGCTACGGCAGCCGCCAGCAGGATGAGCAGGAGGACTTTCTTGAGGGAGTCAGTTTTGTCGGGCGCTAGCAGACCAGCGCTGACCGCATCGACGATCAGCTTCATCAGGTAAAGAGAGACCAGGGGGAGCAAGCCCTGGATCAGGATGAGCCCAAAGTTTGCCGCCGTCCATCCCGGGGCGCTTTGCCAGACCAGGCGCAAGGCCCGTTCCAGGTGCAGGCTGTGCCTGATTTTCTCTTTAATGGTTTTCGCCGCTTGCATGATTTTTTAAACAAGGAAGGCCGCCAGCCACGTATTCACCACGGCTGGAGCCGGTGCCCAGAGGATCCGCTTGTTGGTGCCTCAAAATGAATCGAATCCCATGGAAAAAATCGATTAACATTAGAGCTGGCTACAAGCCGCAAGGCAGGTGATCCAGAGCTCCGGCTGATTTTCTCTCCTCACACGACTGGTTATCCTCCGATAAACCTCTCCATACAGTCTATTTGGCTTCCTTCCCTCTCTGCTTATAACCGCGCTCGTTTTTCCCCGCGGATAAGATTATAAAACCATACTATGCATTGGCAAAGGAAAAAGGTTTTGTTAACCGGCGCCGGTGGAGTTGGGAGCCCGGGTGCGGGCCCTTATACTGCTCCCCTTGGGGCTGAGGCATAAAGC
>JAHIKF010000414.1 GCA_018897875.1 Pseudomonadota bacterium
ACCTTTATGATCTACCAGGCCATGTTTGCCATCATCACACCGGCCCTGATCACCGGCGCTTTTGCCGAGCGCATGAAGTTCAGCGCTTTTTTGGTGTTCATGGTCCTCTGGGTCACCATCGTCTATTGTCCGGTGGCCCACTGGGTCTGGGGTGACGGCGGCTGGCTCAAGAACCTGGGAGCTTTAGATTTCGCCGGGGGCACGGTTGTCCACATCAACGCCGGGATCGCCGCCCTGGCCGCCGCCCTGGTGGTCGGCAAGCGCCAGGGTTATGGCAACCACGCCACCTTCATTCCCCACAACCTGCCCATGACCGTCCTGGGGGCGGGGCTGTTATGGTTCGGGTGGTTCGGGTTCAACGCCGGCAGCGCCCTGGCCGCCAACGCCCTGGCCAGTTCGGCCTTCACGGCCACGCACCTGGCCACCTGCGCCGCCACCCTGGCGTGGGTCGCGACGGAATGGCTCGTGCGGGGCAAGCCCACCACCCTGGGTGCGGCTTCCGGCGCCGTAGCCGGCCTGGTGGCCATCACCCCGGCGGCGGGCTTTGTGGGTCCCATGTCCGCCATCCTCATCGGCCTCGGAGCCGGGGTCATCTGCTACCTGGCCGTCCTGGCCAAGCCCAGGCTGGGGTATGACGACTCCCTGGACGTGGTGGGAGTGCACTGCGTCGGCGGCGTCTGGGGCGCCCTGGCCACCGGCCTGTTCGCTTCCAAACTGGTGAACTCCGCCGGCGCCGACGGGTTGTTCTATGGCAACCCCGGCCAACTGCTCATCCAGGTGATCGCGATATTGGCGACCATGGTTTTCTCTTTTGTCGCGAGCTACATCCTCTTTCAAATCCTTGACGCTACCATGGGCCTCAGGGTAACCGCGGAGGATGAAGTGGCCGGTTTGGATATCACGGAGCATCAAGAAACCGGGTACAGTCTGTAATAAGGGAGACAGAACATGAAAAAGATCGAGGCAATTATCCAGCCCTTCAAGCTGGAACCGGTAAAGGAAGCCCTCCACGCCATCAGTGTCGAAGGCATGACGGTCACCGAAGTCAAGGGGTTTGGACGGCAAAAGGGGATACGGGAGGTCTACCGGGGCATGCAGTACCAGGTGGATTTCCTGCCCAAGGTGAAAATCGAGATCGTGGCGCCGGATGACAAGGTGAAGGCCATCATTGACATAATTGTCGACAAGGCCCGCACCGGCCGGATCGGCGACGGCAAGATCTTTGTCTGTCCGGTGAGTGAAGTCGTCCGGATTCGCACCGGGGAAACGGGAGACGAGGCGGTGTAATACCGCGTTGCGTTCAAAGAGTTACTTTTGTAGCCGCAGGCTTTAGCCTGCGCCAGCACAGGCTGGAAAGCCTGTGCCACCCATTGACTGCCAATTGGTATAAGTCCGACGGGGAGGGAGGAGGAGAACTCTCTTCCCTCTCCCCTGCGGGTATGCTGATGAGAATTCGTTCGCACCCTGCGAACCTGCTATAACCGATAAAGGAGAAGGTGTTATGAACATATTGGGGGTAAAAAGCAAGTGGGTAATCGTTATGGGCTTGATGTTAAGCCTGATGATGTGGTGGGCGCCGGCCGGGCTAGCGGATGAGGCCAATCCCGAGAAGCCGGAGACCAAGGCGGAGGAACCGAAAGGGCCGGAAAAGCCGACCTGGAATGTGGGGACGGATATTCTCAGCCAATATGTCTGGCGCGGCATCGCCCTGAGCCGGAACAGCGCGGTGATCCAGCCGTCGATCACCGGGACGTATAAGGGCATCGCGGTCAACGTGTGGAACAACTTCGACACCAGCGAGCAAAACCCCTTTAGCCGAACCCGTCCCAATGACAAAAAATGCGTTGGAATGAGACGGACCTGACCTTTTCTTACACCCGGGAAGTTATCACGAACTTTACTTTGACGGGGGGCGTGATTTACTACATCCTCTCTGGAGCTAATTCCCAATACAGCTCCGTGGAAATCTACGGCGGGGCTGATTATAAATTGCCCTGGTTAAATTTTGGCTTTAATGTCTACCGGGAAGTGAATCGCTACCCCGGGACCTTTCTCCAGTGGTACATCCACCGGGCCATTGATATCCCCTGGATAGAGGGCATGAATCTGGATCTGCTGGCCAGTTGGAGCGCCGAATTTTCCAATGATAAGGCCGCCTATCCCGTGTTTGATTCGTCCGGTAATCTGGAGAACAAGTTTTACCAGTCGCTCCACGCGGGTTACCTCGGTGTAACCCTTAACATCCCGGTGGGCAAGTACGTGGTCGTTGCCCCCAAGATCCAATACTGGTAT
>JAHIKF010000415.1 GCA_018897875.1 Pseudomonadota bacterium
CCCCACCCAAACTCGTGTTAGAAGTCTCTTCAGCCCCTTCAAAACCGTAGGCACACGCGATACTTTTTCACAATCTATAACTACCCATGATTATAGCCATTTTACCTCACCGCGTGCCTACACACCCGAAACCCAGGATAGAGGATGCCCCGGGCAATTCAGGGGAAGGCACGGCCATGCTGGAGATCGTTTACGATCTGGCCCCGGGCTCTCCGCTCTATTTTGCCACGGCGTGGAATGGAGCCGCAAGTTTCGCCACCAATATCAAAGCGTTAGCAACTGCCGGCTGCAAGGTGATTGTGGACGATGTGGGTTATTTCAATGAATCGCCCTTTCAGGATGATGTCATCTCCCAGGCCGTGAGCACGGTGACGGCGGCCGGGGTGTTCTATTTTTCCTCGGCGGGCAACTCAGGTAATAAACGCGCCGGCACCTCGGGAACCTATGAAGGCGATTATATCAATGGCGGGGGGGCACAGGGTGGAATTTACATGCCTTCGCACCTGGAGTTGTTTTTAATCAAATGATAACGAATCCAGGGGTCATAACCCTGTTCTGGTCGGATGCTCTCGGAGCTTCGGCGAATGATTACGATCTCTATGTTATTGATAGTGTGGGCAATATCGTTGATTTCTCGGAGAATTATCAGACCGGAACCCAGGACCCCTATGAAGCCATCGGCGTAAGTTACTATGGTAACAATTACGCCGGGTTATGGATCGCGATTAATAAGTTTGACGGACTCGATAGATTCCTGCATCTCAACGCCTCCCGGGGCAAAACTCAATATGCGACTAATGGTGAAACCCACGGGCATGCAACGGTTGAAAGTGCATTTTGCGTCAGCGCCGTCAGTGCTTACTCAAGAACCACGCCATTTACCGGCGTCGAGACTTTGGAGTCTTTTACCAGCGATGGCCCGCGTCGGGTGTTTTATTATCCCGATGGAACTGCCATTACGCCTGGAAACTTATCCTCCACCGGCGGTTATGTCCGCTTGAAGCCGGACATCACTGCCGCGGATGGAGTAAAATGCGCCACGCCTGGTTTTAATCCCTTCCATGGAACATCCGCAGCCGCGCCTCACGCCGCCGCCATCACGGCTTTGCTGCTATCCGCCAAGCCCAATGCAACTGCGGCTCAAATCCGTAAAGCCTTAACCAAGCCAGCTCTTCCTGCACCGGCAGTTTGGAACGATGTGGCCGGGTATGGCATAGTTATGGCTAATCTGGCCCTGAAGCTCCTTTCCGGAGGGATAGTGCCAATTTACCCGTTGCTGCTATTTTGATCAGGGTTGGGGGCCCCCCCAACATGGGTCAGGCCTCCAAAGAATCGATTTAGGGTAGGCCCTCACAGGCTTTCCCTGGCATACCACCGGGCGTATGGTCCGCACCCGGCGCTGGGTCTGGATCAGCGATCTCCCAAGAGCTCAGACAGGCCAAGGGAGATCAAAGAGGCGGTGGGCAGGGCGAGGTTAGGGGTCGGACGGACCACAACCCCTGCCCGCCGTTTTACCCGCATGGTCAACACCTGCTTTCCCTTGCCGTAATCCAGCCAACCGGGTTCGGCCCCGTCCCCCCTGGCGTCCCTCTCCCCATCACCTGCTCTTTATCCCGCCCTTTTGCCATCTCCTGGTTCTCCTTGGTCACGTATTATCCCCCAATCCCGTGTCCAAAAAAACCGGATTCACCTCACCGGAAACCATAGGGGAGTCTGAGTGACCGAGACCACCAAGGGCGGCCTGCAAAGGCCGCCCTTGGTTATGGGGGTTGGGGGATGGGGTCTGGGGAAGAGCGGCAGGGGCCATTTACGAAAAAGCCCCTGGCCCCCTTCCCCAGATTTCACACCAAACTCTTATAGAGCTCCAGGTACTTCCGGGCTGAGACCTTCCAGGAGAAGTCCTGGCTCATGGCGTGCTCCATGATGCGCCGCCACAGGTCCTTATTGGCGAAGGCGTTGAGGCCGGTGTGGATGGCCTTCAGGAAGGCCTCGGGGGTGTAGTCGGTGAACACGAAGCCGGTGCCCGGCGCCTTGGCATCCCCCACCGGCGTCACGGTGTCGGCCAGGCCCCCGGTGGCCCGGACCACGGGGATGGTGCCGTACTTCATGGAGTAGATCTGGTTCAGGCCGCAGGGCTCGTAGCGCGACGGCATGAGGAACATGTCGGCCCCGGCTTCAATGAGGTGCGCCAACTGGTTGTTAAAGGCGATCTTCACCCCCAGCTTGCCCTTGTACTTGGGGGCCTCGGCCTCCAGCCAGCGGTGGTACTTCTCCTCGCCGGTGCCCAGGATGACCACCATGAGCTTCTCTTTCATGAGCTGGGGCATAATCTGGGCCACCAGATCGAAGCCCTTCTGGTCCGCCAGCCGGGAGATGATGGCCAGGATGGGGGCGTCGGCCAGTTTCGGGTCCAGGCCGAAGGCCTCCATCAGGGCCGTCTTGTTGGCGGCTTTGCCGGCGAGATCTTTGCGGCTGAATTTCGCCGGGATCAGGGAGTCGGTCTCGGGGCTCCAGTCCTGATAATCCACCCCGTTCAAGATGCCGTGCAGCTGCTCGGCTCGGGTCCGCAGCACCCCCTCCAGGCCGCAGCCGCACTCGGGGGTCTGGATCTCGACGCTGTAGCGCGGGCTCACCGTGGTAACCGCGTCGGCGCCGACGATGCCGCCCTTGAGCAGGTTGATCTGGTCATAATACTCCAGCCCGTCGATGCTGAATAAGGACCAGTCCAGGCCCAGCAAGGGATACTTGTCCCGGGGAAAGAGGCCCTGGTAGGCCAGGTTATGGATGGTGAACACCGTCTTGGCCCCGGCCAGGATGTCCTCCCCGGCCCAGCGCTGCCGCAGGTACACCGGCACCAGGGCGCTCTGCCAGTCGTGGCAGTGAATCAGGTCGGGCTTAAAGTCCAGGGCTCGGCAAAAGGGGGGGACCGCGCCGGAGAAAAAGGCGAAGCGTTCCAGGTTGTCGAAGTAATCCCCCCGGGGGGTGCCGTAGAGCTGGCTCCGTTCGTAGAACTCGTCCCGTTCCACGAAATAAAACGGCGACCCCGGGGCGGCGGGGGCCATGAGGTTGAAGGAATGGTTGATCAGCCCCAGGTTCACCTCCAAATCCTCGGCGATGAGGGTGGTGGGCGTCTTCCCCTGCTTCACCATGCCGTAGTAAGGCATGAGGACCTTGACTTCGACCCCCAGTTCCTCCAGGGCCTGGGGCAGGGTCCCCACGATATCAGCCAGACCTCCGGTCTTGGCAAAGGGCACCCCTTCGGAAGCAACAAACAGCACGCGCAGTTTCTGGCCCATGGGCCCTCCTTATGGTAGCAATTAGCGGTTAGCCGTTAGGAAAAACAGCTGATATCCGACTAACACCAAACTGCGGTCATACAGGTAATTGATCTTCTGTAGGGGCGGACCCATGTGTCCGCCCTGGATCGAGGGCGCACACGCGGGTGCGCCCCTACAGGAAGAGGCTTTTCTTACTTCTA
>JAHIKF010000416.1 GCA_018897875.1 Pseudomonadota bacterium
CGCCCTGCTGGTGGACGGCCAGATCGTCGCCGCGGCCCAGGAGGAGCGGTTCACCCGCAAGAAGCACGACCCGGCCTTCCCGGCCAACGCCCTGGCCTATGTCATGGCGGAGTCGGGTCTGAGGCTCTCCGACCTGGCGGCCGTGGCCTTCTATGACAAGCCCTACCTCAAGTTTGAGCGCCTGCTGGAGACCTACCACGGGTTTGCCCCCCGGGGGCTCCGGAGCTTTATCGCGGCCATGCCGGTGTGGATCAAAGAAAAGCTGATGATGCGCACCATGCTCAAGGAAGAACTGGCCAAGGTGGGAGACGGCAATCCCCCCGTCCTCTTTCCGGAACACCACCTGTCCCACGCCGCCTCGGCCTTCTATCCGTCGCCGTTTCCCGAGGCCGCCATCCTGACGCTGGACGGGGTCGGGGAATGGGCCACCTCCACCATCGGGTTCGGCCGGGGCCGCGAGCTCACCATCCTCCGGGAGCTCCACTTCCCCCACTCCCTGGGCCTGCTCTATTCGGCCTTCACCTACTACACCGGCTTCAAGGTCAACAGCGGCGAATACAAGCTCATGGGGCTGGCCCCCTACGGCAATCCCGATGCCGAGCAGGTTCAGCGCTTTAAGTCCCTGATCCTGGACGAACTGGTGGACCTCAGGGAAGACGGGTCGCTGTTGTTGAACATGGATTATTTCGACTTTGCCACCGGCCTCACCATGTGCCGGGACGACAAGTGGGAATCCCTGTTCGGGGTGCCGCGCCGGGCCCGGGAGACCTTGCTGGACCAGCGGCACATGAACCTGGCCCTGGCCATCCAGCAGGCCACGGAAGAGATCGTGCTGCGTCTGGCGGAGACGGCTAAACAACTCACCGGGGCCGACTACCTGGTGATGGCCGGCGGCGTGGCCTTAAACTGCGTGGCCAACGGCAAATTGATCCGCCGGTCCACCTTCAAAGACATCTGGATTCAGCCCGCCGCGGGCGACGCCGGCGGCGCCCTGGGAGCGGCCCTGGCGGCCTGGCACATCTGGCACGAAAAGCCGCGTCAACTGCCCAATCCCCGGATGGACCACATGGCCGGTTCCTACCTGGGGCCGGAATTTGGCGCCGATGAAGTCCTCCGGGTGGCCCGGCGCCACCGTGCCCCTTATCAACACTACCCCGATTTCGCTGACCTGGTCCGGGACGTGGCGGCCCTCCTGGCCCAGGGGCAGGTGGTGGGCTGGTTCCAGGGGCGGATGGAGTGGGGTCCCCGGGCCCTGGGCAACCGCAGCATCCTGGGGGACCCCCGGCACCCGGAAATGCAAAAACGCCTCAACTTGAAAATCAAGTATCGTGAGGGTTTCAGGCCCTTTGCGCCGTCGGTCTTGCACGAGGAAACGGCCAACTACTTCGAACTGGACCGCCCGTCCCCCTATATGCTGCTGGTGGCGCCGGTCAGGGAAGAGAGGCGCCACCCCCTGCCCCCCGGCTATGATAACCTGGAGCTGTTTGACCGGCTCTACCACCTCCGGTCCGACGTGCCGGCCATCACCCACGTGGACTACTCGGCCCGCATCCAAACGGTGCACCAAGAGACCAACGAACGCTACTGGCGCCTGATCCGGGCCTTCAAAGAGCACACCGGCTGCGGCCTCATCGTCAACACCAGCTTCAACGTCCGGGGCGAGCCCATCGTCTGCACCCCGGAAGACGCCTACCAGTGCTTTATGCGCACCGAAATGGACTACCTGGTTATGGGCGACTACCGGTTCGACAAGCAGGACCAGCCTGCCTGGCAGGAAGCCAAAGACTGGCGCACGGAGTTCGAACTGGATTAAGCCGCGGCGCCGGCCGCGGCCTTTGTTCGAAAAAGTTATCCGGTTGGGGTAGGGGCGGTTCGCGAACCGCCCCTACCGCGTTTGGGCAGCCGCCATCGCCAGGAGCACCAGGCGCACCAATGGTGGCCCATCCCACCCCAAATTGCTGAAATCCGTAGGGCGCGTCTCACGCGCCATTCTTGGTGCGTAAGACGCACCCTACGAGGGGAAATTACCTTTCTGGGCGCAGCTTGGTATGAAGGGAGATTTTTCATTTCATCAGGGGCGTAAGGGTTGTGGTATAGTGAGGCATGATGGCGTAAATATGACAGAAAATGAGATGAACTAACGCCCATGAAGATCACCCTGGC
>JAHIKF010000417.1 GCA_018897875.1 Pseudomonadota bacterium
TATGCCATTCATGGTTCAACAGGTTTCGTAAGCTTTTGGTTCGCTTTGAGAAAACCGATTCCAGTTATGTCGCCTTGCATCATTTGGCAGCAGCCATTATCTGCTGGCGAAAAATTGGTATTATTTACGGATAAGCTCTAAATATGCAACCGGATTGGCAGCCAATTACTTGGCCCTTTAATCTATTCGCCCCAGTGCGCCTCCAAAATTAGGGAGAATGGCAGAGGGACCTCTGCCAGCATTTACAACCAATGTTGATATTTTCTGGTGATGAGATATATTTTAAACATTCGATTTCGAGGCTTCCGTCGATGAGCACCTAGTGGTGATGGGATAAGATGTCTCCAGAACTCAGAGCGCGACTGGATTTGCTGCAACAACTGGCCGGGGGGTTGGCCGCCCGCCGGGAGGAGTTGGTATTGGCGGCGGGTAAGGACATGGGCGCCCCCTGCCGCATCGCCGGGCTGGAAGTGGACCTGGCCGTGGAGCACCTTCAGACCATGGCTGTGGAGCTGCCCTATGTGGAGGGCAAATCGTCTTATGGCACTGTGGCGGCCATCTTCCCATATGACGCCGCCCCGGTGGTGCTGGCCCGGGTGGGCGGGGCCGCCATCCTGGGCGGCAACCGCTTTCGTTTCTCCTGTTCCTCCCTGACACCCCGTACCGCCCACCTGTTTGCGGAGATTGTCTCCCCATTCCCAGAGTTTCAGACGGTGGTGGGCCTGGACAACCGCACCTTCGGCCGGCAGTGCGTCGTGGACCCTGAGGTGAGAGTGCTGTTCATTTCCGGCGGCGGCTCGGTGGGAGCCGCCTATGCCAAAGAGGCCGCGGCCTTTGACAAACTCTTCTTCGCCGGGCCCAGCGGCCTGCCGCCCATCCTGCTCTTCCGGGACGCCCCCCCGGAGACCGCGGTGGACTTCCTGGTGCGCTGGGCCTTTGTCAATGGCGGGCAATACTGCACCTCCATCAAACGGGCTTATATCCACAGGGAGATCTTTGACGAGGTGCGCCGTTTGATCCTGGCGCGCCTGCCGGAAATCAAGGTGGGGGACCACCGGGATTCTGCCTCCTGGATCGGCCCCATCAAGGCGGAGCGCTCCCGCAAACTCCTGGACCGGGCCCTGAGAGCTCTGAAGGAACCCCGCTTCCTGACGCCACCCCGACGAGATGGCCAGTGGCAGGGCCCCTTCCTGGTAGAGACCCCGGAGCCGCCGGATCTGGAACTCTTCGGACCCCTTCTGACCCTGACACCGGTGGACAGCGACGCCGAGGCTGTGGCCCGGGTCCTGCATAGCCGCTATCCCTTCCTGGTGGCCTACTTCGGCACTCCCCCACCTGGCGCCCAGGAGACCCTGCGCGAGACCTTCGGCATGGTCCATGCCAATCGCCATACCTTAGACCTGGTCTACGCCAACCGCAATTTTCTCTTCACCCCCCTGCGCCTGCCTTTCGGCGGTAAAGGCGAGAGCGGTTGGATCATCGAGCAGCGCAACGGCCACTCGGCCAAGAAGGACGGGGCCTTCATCTACAGCGCTGAACTGGTGCGCGCCTAGCTTGCCATGTTCGACAGTTATCACCTTCCCCGGAAAAATGCCAGCTATCATATCGTTATCTGGCACCGACATCTGTGGGGAGGATAGGACCTCGCCCACCGGGGACACCGGCTCCCTGAAATGCGCCCCCAGACCTCCCCCCGGAAAGATGAATCTACGGCGCTGAGGGCCACCACAGCCCCGCCACGGCCGGCAAACGGTCACCCCCGAGCGGGAAGTACAGGGGGGCCTGTGAAATGCTTAAATCGCCCCGTGCCGGCCCCGCCAACCGGCCATATTTTGCTTATAAAGTTTTGGGGCCGGGTCCCATATCCTGGGGCCGTATCCCCTCAACCCAGCCAACCACACAGGTCGAAGCGTGTACTTGCGGCAGAAAGCGTGTAGCGCTTTTTTAAGGGGTATCTGAGTCCAGGTCATAGACGGATTTTTGAGTGAAAAATTTTGGGATTTCAAAAGGAAGGGGGGGTACTTCCGATTTTTGGGGAATGATATTTTGGGAAAAATTTGCCTACCCCCCCTTATTATATATGGGGGGGTGGTCGGCGGCCTAGGGGTTTGCCTTCCAGGGCGTGGACGTTGACAAGGCAGGGCAGGCAGGGGGCGGGCTGGGGGTTGGGCCGGGAGGGAGCAGAGCGCCACGGCTGGGGCGCTGGGGCAGGCAGGGGGCGGCACCCAGGGCGCTGTGCTGGGGCGGGGGCGCTGGGCAGCAGCAGGGCGCTGGGCGCAGGCAGGGCAAGGGGCAGCAGAGGCAGCATGACAGGGGCATCCCCCCCCCTACCTACCTATCCTGCCTGCCTATCACATAGACCATGAGCATGGGAAGCATGGCAGGCGCGGGCATGGACTACCCTACCGTGCAGGCAGGGCAGCCGGGGGGCTGGGCGGTGGTGCCGGTGGTGGTGGCGCCGGAGCGGTGGTCTGGGTCCGGGGCGACGGCAGGGCAGGCAGGAGGCATGGCAGGCAGGAGGCATGGCAGGCAGGGCAGCGTCTATCCGGTAGCGCCTCTGCTGGGGCCGGGCCGGGGGGCGGGCGACTGGCCGACCGAGGTCCGAGGGCAGCGGCCGGCGCCATGCTCGGGACCGGCTGCCCCTACTCTACACCCCTGGGTCTGCGCCTGGGCTTGCTCCCGAGCCCGAGTTCTGCCCCCCTGGCCCTGGGCCTGGCCGGCGGGGCCACGGGTGCGGGGCTGCGGTTCCTCCATGGCAAGGTTGGCCGGCGAAGTTTAGCAGGTTTCGCAACTTTCGCAGGGGGTAATCTTCAAAACTGATTTTGTGGCCGGGTGAAGTGGTCTTCCCCCGGTTAATTTTTGGCCTTGAAAAGGAATCCATGCACAGGAGATGCACAGGCAATAAAAAAGAGGTCAGCGCCACATCGCTAACCCCTTGAAATATTTGGTGGAGCTGAGGGGATTTGAACCCCTGACCCCTTGAATGCCATTCAGACCGGGGCAAATTTGGGAAAGATAGGCACAATCACACTTTGCTGGATTTACTGTCAAAATAGGTGTATAAGCAATATAATGAAACCGGCCCGAGAATACGTCTATCAAGGGATAAATGGTAAACATTTGGTAAAGCGATTCGGCCCCGGTAAATATGCCGGGGCTTTTCTTTTTCTATTGACAAACCGCCATAAAGCAATTATAAATCCATTAGTGTATTTATTATACAGGAGGGCAGAGTTATGATGTTCGGCAAAAAGGCCGTTATTGCCTTAACCGGGGTATCGGGGCGGCAAGTGGAGCACTGGGCCACAACCGCCGTAGTTAGGCCCTCTATACCGGCAGCGGGTAAGGGGACCAGGCGGGGATATTCCTTTAGAGACCTGGTGGCCCTGAGAGTGGCCAAGAGGCTCAAGGATGAAGGGGTAAGCCTGCAAAAGATCAGGAAGACCCTGACCTATTTGAGAAAGAACTTTCCAGAAGTTAAGGAACCCTTGGCGGAACTCCGTTTTTTAACTGATGGTGACACAATCTTTGTGGTGGACCGGGACCCGCAAAAGATTTTAGATACCCTCAAAGGCGGCCAGTTTGTCTTTTCCTTGGCCCTTGGGGAAATCATTGAAGGACTCCAGGGCGAGCTAAGGAAGATAGCCACACCCAAGGAGGAAAGGGTTATGGTGGAAAGTAGAGAATTTACCGTTATCCTCACCCCGGACCTGGAGGACGGCGGCTTTACGGTGCAATGCAAAGAGGAACCGGCGGCTATCTCTCATGGGGAAACCGAGCAAGAGGCCCTGGACAATATTACTGAAGCCTTGGAACTGTGTTTAGAGCATGAGAGGGAGTTGCAGGCCCGTAAAGCCGGGGAAGCCCAAGCAGTATGAGCTACACCGCTAAGCAGCTAATCAGGGCGGCCAAGAAGCGTGGTTATCGAATCAAGGAAGGGGGCAAACACACCCTGGTTATTGATCCCATAACCGAGCGGCGCATATCCACCATTCCAAGGGGGTACATACCGAAAGGCACCTGCAACGCAATCATGAAGCAAATGCGAATGACAGAGGACGAACTAAAGAAATTGATTTAGTTTTGAATTTGGCCCCCTAACCTTTGGCCAGGAACAGGGCGGAAATCTCCACCGTCTTGGGGGCCAATCACCTTGGAGAGCCGTAAGGAGAAGCGGCCATGGAATCTTGGATAACTACTGATCATCTACAACGAGAGATTAAGAAATGGGGAAAAAAATGGGAAATTCTTTATAAAGAACGAGCTTCTTCGTTAAATAGAAGATTCTTTATTGTAAGTATAATGATTGAAAAACCCCTTTCAACCCTTAGTAAATTACATACTATACATCAAAACTATTTTGAATTGGAATATCAACATAATGAAACTTGGAAAAATCATGTTTCTGCTTTTAACATACTGGAACCTAAGCTGGAGGATATACTTAACCTAAAAACTAAATCAGATGGCGAGCTTTTTTTAAAGTTATCATGGTATACCTTTGTAGTGGGATGGATGAATTTTGCAATTAATAACTCAGACTTGGTTGAAGGAGAGCGGAAATTTTCTGATTTGTACTCGGAAGTATTGAAGAAAATTAACACTATTACCTTTCATGGTGATTTATTAAAAACCTTCCCGAATTTTCCACAGGGCATTCGCCTTTCTGCGGCCCAAAGATTATATAAAAAGCCTTTTTCAGACCCTATTCACTCCCGAAAAAAGAATGCTTTGAACTGTGATATCTACCGGGAATTGAGCTTTCGCGCGGGTAAGAAAAATTTAAGCAAGGAAGAGAAAAAGAAGTTAAAAAAAGTTTCTATTTTGGGCAGTATATTGCAACTTCCCTTATATCCAGTTCCAGAATATGACGAAAGGCCATTGTGGGATTTGTCGGTAATTGAACTGTCAAAAAAACCAGAGATATTGAAGCGGGCAATGGGAAAGCTACATCTAAATGACCTTGTACCTAAGGGTTATCATACCTATTTGGGACATACGATAAAAGAATATCCCTATGAAGAAGTGAAAAAACGATCTAATCCAGAGGGAATATCAGGAGAATTAGAATTAGTTGCCACGCCTGCGGGCAAAAAATTGGTGGATGAATGGGTTCAAAAGGAAATGATCGAGTTTTATTTAGGAGATAAATTAAAATCTCTTAATCTGACTCCAAGAGAGCGTGACATAATTGATGTACAGCTTTCAGGAAAGAAACCGACAGGCACGTCCGGTTCTGTTAAGGTAGCCTTATCAAAGCTAAAGGATAAAATTCAAAAAAAATAAGAGCGCGGTAACTTTTTGGCCTTCCTAAAAGGGAAATAGAGTAAGGGGGGGGTATCAACCTCTCCAAAACCCTTTCAGGGAGGTTGCCATGACTAATTTTATAGCCCTGTACCGTGGGCAAACCCTCAATGATGCCCGCCTTGTAGCTTTATCTTCAGACCCCGTCTTAATCTCAGACTTCACCACACGATTAATCTCAGAACCGCATCGAGAAGACGACCCGGCCTTACGGGAGTTGAGTAAGGGCAGGCGGCGCGCTCTGAAGATTGTCCAGGAAGAATCTCAACCACAATAAAACTACAAAACAGAACCCCCGGGGGCAACCGGGGGCGGGGTGCAACTGAGGATTGGACAGATGGTAACACAATTGATTTTTGATTGCAATAGGTCCCTTGCCATTGACAGGGCTTTGGTGGACCTGGAGGCCCTGTCATGCTGACCCCGATTTATAAGAATATCCCCCTGGAATTACAAGACCGTCCCCAATGGGTAGTATGGCGGTTGGAGAACCGAGAGGGGAAACCCACCAAAGTTCCTTTTAACCCTAAAAGGCCACAGGCAGGCGCTATGTCGAATAATCCCAAAACGTGGGGTGCCTTTGCCCTGGCCCAGCGTATATCCAAGATGAACGGTTTTAAGGGTCCCGGTTATATGTTTTCTAAAGATGATCCGTATTCAGGGATTGACCTGGATAAGTGCCGGGACCCCGAGACCAGCGAGATAGCGGCGTGGGCATGGAAAGAAATCAAAAGGCTAAATTCCTATACCGAAGTGAGCCCAAGTGCAACCGGAGTGAAAATATGGGTTAAGGGGATTTTGCCCCTAAGTGGCCGCAAGAAAGGCAACTATGAAATGTATTCAGATACCCGGTTTTTTACCATGACCGGCCACCACCTTGAAGGAACCCCCACCACCATCGAGGACCGGCAAGTTGAATTGACGGCCTTGCATCGGGAGGTTTTCGGGGAGGCCCCGGACCCCCAAGCCACCAGCGCCAGGCCAAGGCCCGAGCTTTCCTTTTCTGATTCACAGGTGATTGAAAGGGCCAGGGGAGCGAAAAACGGAGATAAGTTTTCTCGGCTAATGCGGGGCGATATTAGCGGCCAGAAGTCAGGAAGTGAGGCCGACCTTGCCTTGTGTTCTATCCTGGCTTTCTGGACGCAAGACCGGGAACAGATTAACCGCATATTTCAGACAAGCGGCCTTTATCGGAATCCGGGGCGGGAAAAGAAATGGAACCGGCCCACCGCGGGAAGCACTTACGGCATGAAAACTATTGATAAGGCTATTAACGACACAACCGAGACTTACCAAGGCCCGGGATTCAATAAGGACAACGGTAGGCGCACCAGGCCGGCAGGGTCCGCCAAGGTTGAAGAAGATCCAAAACCCCAAGCTAAAAGAGCCCCGGTAAATACCTTCAACCTCACCGATATGGGTAATGCTCAACGCATAGTGGCTAAGCATGGGCAAGATATTCGCTATTGCTACCCGTGGGGCAAGTGGCTGGTATGGGATGAGGCCAGGTGGAAAAAAGACGATACCGGCGAAGTGGACCGGAGAGCAAAGGCCACGGTGCAAAGTATTTACACAGAAGCGGGCCGGGAAAAGGATAAGGACCGGCGCAAGGGAATTGCTCAATTCGCAATGCGGTGTGAATCGGAATTGAAACGCAAGGCGATGATTGCCAGCGCCATGAGTGAGCCGGGTATCCCGATTTTACCCGATGAGATGGACCGGGACCCCTGGCTTTTGAACGTGCTCAATGGAACCATTGACTTGAAAGTCAGGGAACTACGGCCACACCGGAAGGGGGATTTAATAACCAAGCTGGCCCCCGTGAAATATGACCCAGCGGCTACCTGCTCCACCTGGGAAAAATTCTTGAAACGCATTATGGCTGATAATCAAAATCTCATCGGCTTTTTGCAAAGGTCGGTAGGATATGCCTTGACCGGGGACACCCGGGAACAATGCCTGTTCTTCCTGTGGGGGCTGGGGGCTAATGGGAAAAGTACCTTTTTAGAGGTTATTCACGCACTCATGGGAGATTATGCGAAACGAACCTCAAGCGAAACTTTTCTGGCAAAGAAACCGGGCCAAATCCCTAACGACATAGCGGCACTAAAGGGAGCCCGCTTTGTGGCGGCGGTTGAAATTGAATCTGGCCGGCGCATGGCTGAAGTGTTGATAAAGCAAATGACCGGCGGAGATAAGATTGCAGCGCGTTTTCTCCATGCAGAGTTTTTCGAATATGACCCTGAATTTAAAATCTTCCTGGCCGCAAATCATGAGCCGGTGATCCGGGGGACTGATAACGCTATCTGGCGGCGGATTCATAAAATTCCTTTTGCGGTGCAAATTCCAATAGAGGAACAGGACCGGGAATTACCCCACAGACTGAGAGAAGAACTGCCAGGTATTTTAAATTGGGCTCTGGCCGGTTGTCTCCAGTGGCGATACGGCGGCCTGGGGGTCCCGGAAGAAGTCAAACAAGCAACTCAGGATTACCGGGCAGATATGGACGTTTTGGGAGATTTTATATCAGAGCATTGCACAGTGGCCCCGGGAGCAAGCGCACCATCAAAAGACCTCTACAAAACCTACCGGGATTGGGCGGAGGATATAAAAGAAAAAAACCCATTAAGCCAAACAAAATTTGGTCTTGCCCTTACAGAGCGCGGGTTTGAAGTGAAACGTACCACAGGGGGGGCAAAACTTCGAAAGGGGATTGCTCTAAAAAATTAGTTCAAACTGTTCACTATGCAAAAAACAATGAATAATCAAATACATATAACACAAAAAGAGATTAGGGAGTGAACAGTTGAACGTAAAATCACCTTTTTCCTTAGTAAATTTAACCCCTCACGTAAAAAAGGTGAAAATTGGGTCACTAACTGTTAACTGTTCACTTTCCTTTACCGGCGCGGGTTTTAGGGGAGACCAACCATTTTCGAGTGAACAGTTACTATTCACTGTCTGTGAAAAAGATCACCATAAAACCTTGTGTCAATAATTTGATGGCCTTTTGATTTCGCCAAGTATGAGGCGGCAACCGAGAGAGGCAAACGGACGGGTAATTAATTCAAAAAATGGCGAAAAGCAAATGATTCCAAAAAGGGCATCAGCAGGGCAGCAAGCCAAGAACGCACGAAAATGCAAAGCTATAACAGATAGTTACAAGGTAGGCTCACAGGTTCCGAGCCCTGTTCCGCCTACCAGCCCAACCCACGAGAATTATTGAAAATGTCTCGCACCTGCACCCCCCAAAAAACCGTCCGCAGACCGTCCGCAGGGGAGAATGGGTAAGGGTAACATAATGAATATCAACCGAAAAATTAAGGCGTCTGTTGGTTCGAATCCAACATGGCCCCCTCGTACGGACACCTTGAACGGGTTTGGGGACAAGCCGCAGAGTCCAGAAGAAAAAGGAAGGGTCTTGAAATTTAAGGGGAAGCATGAGTAGCCGTGGGGTAGCCGTGGCTAAAAACACACTCCAGGAAACGCAGCAGCCATGTGGGTTTCGTGACTAAGGGCATAGGTTCGAATCCTACTCCCTCAGAAATGAACTAGACAATGCCGGTGATAATGGACAAGAGAATGTCTGAACAAGAGAAGATAAAAAGGCCGAGCCTCAAGGAATTGCTGGCGAGTGGTGATTTGATTTCGCCGGAAGAACTGGCGGCAGCCCTGAAGGTTGCCAGGGTGACGGCGTATCAATGGGTGCGCCGGGGGGTTATCCCTTATTTGAAGCTTGAAGGGGTAGTGAGGTTTGACCCCCAGGAAATCCGGGTCTGGTTGGAGGTCAAAAAGCAGGAGGCCGAGGCCAAAAGGCGAGCGGCCAGGGAACAGGCGGGGGCGGCCATCTGACTATGTATCAGAAGTCATACTAAATATACTTGTGATTAAAGATAGTTACAAAAACAGTTTACCGGCGATTTACCATTAAAAACCCATGAGAATCTTGATAGACACCCGAGAGCAGCAGCCTTTCACCTTCACGGGGTATGACGTGGTCACCGGGACGGCCACCTTATCGGTGGGGGATTATTCATTGCCGGGTTTTGAGGATCGGGCGGCCATAGAACGCAAGAGCTTAGATGATCTTATCGGGTGCCTGATGAACAGTAGCCGGGCCAGATTTGAGCGTGAGCTTGCCCGTGGGCGGCATTACGACCTCTTTGCGGTTGTGGTAGAGGCTTCCCTGGCGGACGTATCCCAAGGGCGCTATCAAAGCGCCATGAAGCCACAGGCGGCATTACAGAGCATCATCACCTTTCAAGTTAGGTATCGGACCCCGTTTATTTGGGCGGGCAGCAGGAAGGCGGCGGAATATTGCACCTACTGGACCCTGGCGAAGTACCTCAGAGAGCTTGAGGAACGGTTTAAGACAGCCACCAAAGCACAGGAGAAAGCGGCATGAATAGAAAATCGAATCTTCCTAAAGAATACCTGGAAAAAGGCGGCCCTGGGAGGCCCAAGGGTGTCCCCAACAAAGTCACGCGCTGCATGAAAGCTCAGACGTGGAAAGTGTTTGAAGCTCTTGAGGCTAATCCTAAGACGAGTCTTGAAGAAATAGCTAAAAAGAACCCCATGTGGTTTTATACTGTTTTTAGCTCGAAGATTATCCCTAAAGATTTGAATCTTAGGGTAATTCAGAGCATAGACGACTTAACAGAGGAAGAGCAGCAGGCTTTGCTTGAGGATTTGGGCCGGAGATTGGGAGAGTGATTATCAATCAGACAAGTTTTCACTCAGATATTTTTCCTATCACAAGCAAAAGCTCTACACCGCAACTTAGGGGGGAACTAGGAGAAGGGTTTTATGGATAAATACGGCAATCCCTGGCCTAAGTACCGAGTCTATCCCCCGAAGGTGTTGTCACCTTTGAGGGCGGTGCGGCATTTCTGCCTGGATTGCTGTTGCGAGTCTGCTTATGAGGTTGAACGCTGCCCCGCCCCCGGCTGTCCTGTGTGGCCCTTCCGTTTCGGGACGTATCCTGAGAATCACATTGGCCCCAGAACAGTTTTGCGCCCAATTAAGGCCAAATGCCAGGACTGTATGCCGGAATCATTCAAGCGGGGCCAGGTGGCGGTCAAGGATTGCGAGAAGAAATGCTGCCCGGTTTGGCCTTACCGCCTTGGTCATAACCCGAAATTAAAAGGAAGGGGGCCGTCCCCAGAAGCAAGGGCAAAAGGACAGTTCAAGAAGGCTCCAGGATGCCCCCAAGAGCATTTTAAACACGGTGCTGGAAAGCCTGAAATCGGGGAAAGATAACTCACATGAGTAACCCTATGGGTCAAATCAAATTGGGCGCAAAAAATGAAGTTTATAGGGAGAAAACCAGAGGGTTTGTTAATTACCCAAAAGCGCCAGATCACAAACGGAAAGGAGATTGCGGGGTGACACAATACGGACCTAACCAAGAAGATTTCATGCGATATGCGAGGATAACCTAATGCCAATTACGGCGACAACAGCAGCGGTTGTTACAGCCGTTGCAGCCGTGGCGGGCACGGCTATGAGCGTGATAAGCAGCATTAAGCAAGGGCAGGCTCAGAAGGCCGCGGCTGACGCACAAGCCCAAGGATATGCCGCCCAATCTGAGGCTTCCAGGCGCAACGCAGATACAGCCCGGCAAAATGCTGAATACATTAAACAGGCCGGGGCGCTTGAAGAACAGAAGCAGCGGGAGAAAGGCCGGCGGCTTTTGGGAACACAGAAAGCCCTCTACGGGAAAGCCGGGGTAACGAATGAAGGGACGCCCCTTGAGGTCATGGCGGAAACCGCCGGGGACCTGGAAAGGGACGCCCTGACTACCCGGTGGAATTATATGATCCAGAGCCAGAGGGCGCTATCCGAGGCGGGGGAATATGATTTCATGGCGGGGCGGGACCTTACGATGAGCGACACTAGCAGGATGATGGGGGGGTACGCTTCCACGGCGGGGTATATGAAGGCCGGAACTTCGCTGTTGACGGGATTGGGGCAAGTTTTAATAGGGAAAGGGTCAGGCGAGCCAAAAGATGACTCAAAAAAATCTTTGGATAGCTGGGATTGGCTCGGTTATGGACCTTCCAAAGACCCGTGGAAGCCATTCGGCAATAAATGGTAGTAGAAAAGATATGCTGGAAGACATAAATCCCGGCCCTCACAAAGAAAGGGTTAGCGGTATCTGCGGTATTGTGGGTTCAATTTCGGAAGGAAACACTTAACTAAACGTTTCAGGCGAGTTTCATCATGTCAAATCGTAAAATATCAGATGTTCAATTAGAACAACTGGTTAAACAAGGAAACGGTGTTTCCCAAATTGCCCGGATTCTGGGGGTATCAAAGGGGACCGTCTCGAAACGTCTGAAGCAGTTGAATGTGGGGATAAATAAAAACATCACCCTTCACCATGCCGGGGAGATTGTTAAGCGAGAAATCAATGCGGCGGATCAATTACAGAAGATTAACGATCATGCCAATGAACTTCTTGACCTGCTCATGGTTTGCGTCAACGGCGATGAGGCGGCAAAGGAAGCGGCCGCGGCCAAATTGGGACCCGTGGGGCCGGGGAGTAAGGACCCCAAGGAGTTAGCTTTAAAGTGTATGCAGGAAATTAGAAGTCAACTTAAATTGCAGTTAGAGATATTCCAGACCCTTTTTGACGTGAAGGCCGTGGCCGACTTCCAACGGGAAGTGCTGCAGGCCATAGGAGACGCGGATCTTGAGATACGAGACCGGATTATCAGGAACCTCAAGGAAAGAAGCGCTATTCGATCAACTCTTGACTTCCATTGATTTGCGGTTTGACCCCGACCGGGGGGGGGGCCATCAATCAATTGGGGCTTGGGCTGAGGGAACGCCGGTTATCCTGGACGGCAGGCCCTTCACCTTCCAGCGCCATGAATATCTCCGGCTCCCCTATGAGGACGATCACCCCGACATGGTAGAAATGAAGGCGGCGCAGTTAGGGCTCACTTCCAAAGCCATGCTTAAGGTCATGTACCAGGCCCGTTATCGAAATTATCGAGGAATCCTTTATCTGTTTCCTTCAAAGTCTGATGTGCTGGACTTCTCCCGAGGCCGCATATCCCCATTAATAGACGACAACCCGGATACAATCGGGAAATGGGTTCAAAATACGGACGCTGTGGGTATTAAGAGAATATGGAATAGCTTTCTTTATCTCCGCGGCATGATTTCCCGGGTAGGTTTGAAGTCTATTCCCGTGGACTTGATTATTTACGATGAGTTAGACGAGGCCCCGCAGAAAAACGTGGATATGGCTCAAGAGCGGATGGGGCACAGTGAGTTTAAGGAGGTACTTAAACTTTCCAACCCCACTATTCCTGATTATGGCATCGACAAGGCATTTCAGGAAACAGACCAGCGTTACTGGCTCCTTAAATGCCCCGCCTGTGGCCACCACACCTGTTTAGAAGACACGTTCCCTGAGTGCCTGAAGGAAGTCAAGGGGCGGGTCATCCGGGCCTGTGAGCGCTGTCAGAGCGAGCTTGACCCGAGCGTGGGAGAGTGGGTTGCCAAGCGGCCCAGCATCACAGAGAAGCGGGGATATCATTACTCGCAGTTATTCAGCCATTACGTAGCCCCCGGCGATATCCTGCACCAGTACCGGACCACAAATAACTTGCAGGACTTCTTTAACCTCAAGATCGGCGTGGCCTATGTGGAAGCGGAAAACCGGCTGAGCGTGGAAGAGGTCCTGGCCCTTTGCGGAAATGAGGGCATAGTCAGCAGCGATACCGGCCCCTGCACCATGGGGGTTGACCAGGGGAAAGACCTGCATGTTGTCATCGGCAAAAAGCATTGGGATAAGGCTGGCCAGGTGCCACACCTGGGGATTTATAAGGACTGGGAAGACCTGGACCGTCTGATGAAAGCCTTCAATGTCTCCCGGTGTGTGGTGGACGCCCTGCCTGAGACGAGGAACGCCCGGGCCTTTGCCGAGCGACACCGGGGCAAGGTGTTCCTCAATTACTACCAGGAGCACCAGAAAGGGCGGTATGCCTGGAATGAACGAGATATGACGGTATCTTGTAACCGTACTGAATCCCTGGATGCCAGCCACAATGAGATTATGCAGGGGCAGATTATTCTCCCCAAGGAATGCGAGATAACCCGGCAGTTCGCCCAACACCTCCATAACGTAGCCAAGAAACTTGAAGAGGACGAAGAAACGGGGTCGAAGCGGTACATCTATGTGAAGTTAGGGGTTGACCATTTCCGCCATGGCTTTAACTATGAGGCCATGGCCCGGCAGTTCGGGGCGGGCTCCTTGTTTAGCGAGTGTGATTTGACTTAGACGGAGGAAAAACATGATTCTAATCGAAAAAACTCTGGATTTGGGGCACAACACCATCTTTAAGAACCGGGGAACAGGGAATATCTATCGCCGCGTGGTGGGGGGCTTGGCTTGGCCCTGCCCGCCTAAACCCGGTTTTCTGGTAGTGATAGCAGAGGACGTTCTTCCCGACGACGCCATGAAAGCCCGCTGCTTGTGGGTGATGGCGGAAAGGGAAGGAGCCAGTATTTACGATTTACACCGTTTTTGCCGGGAACTCAGGTACCAATGCTAAGCGGATAAATGGGTGGGGGACACAACAAGAAACCCGGAGATGCGCCAATTCAATCACCAGGACCGTGATTTTAAGAACCGGGTTTCATTGCGTAGCGCTCCTTTCGCGGACAGTTCCCCCAAAGTGGCCGCCTATGCGCAAATGATTAGCGAGCGTACCCAGGCAAACCGGAAGATTCTCTATTTCTTTGAGGGGAGCAAACTTCCCGGCTACCTACTGGGACACACGGCAGAAGAAACAGACAAACCCGCGGCGAATTACCCGCCCCTGGCGGCCCTGGGATACGCTGTGGCGGAATTGATTTTCAAGGAACCGATGGACCTGAGAATTTTTAACCAAAAACCCATAACCGATTGGGACCCACTCAATCACTAGGAGGTGTTTCATGGCATCGGATAAATTAATAAAATGGGATCTTCTTACGATTTCGGATACCAAGGATGAACTTCGGCAATTGCTTGAGGAACTCGTTCCCCTGCCCGGTGTTCTTCCCGTCCTGCATCTTTTGCTAAGGGTGATAAAGGGGGAATTGGGGGGGGAGAAGGTTAACCTTTTTAAAGCAGGGATTGAAGAAATATTATCAGAAAATGCAGAGAAGCCTAATGGATGAGAAACAGCTAAAGCGGAAGTCACGGGGGAAGCCTTTCTCCCCAGGAGTATCTGGCAATCCGGCAGGGCGGCCCGTGAAGGAAAAATCGTTTGCTGATAATTGGGAATACCGGGTGTTAAATATATCATCAAACCCGGATGAGCTTGAGCGAGAGCTTAATAACTACGGCGCTTGGGATTTGGTTTGCTGTGAACCCAAGAGCAATAATAACTGGGTTCTGGCTGTTTTTAAAAGGCAACTTAGCTGATCTTGCAAAAATGACCCTCTGAGAGCGCCCAGGTTGAACGGTAGGGGCGGACCAAGAATGAATTTTGGGAATTTTGCCTGTAGCCAATATGTTAACCGGGGGGGGGTAGGAGTCCCGTCCCCCGGTTTCCGTTTCTACACCCTTGCCTACGCGATCCACAACCAGCGGAACCGGCGGAGTGGCTAAACCGCTTACCCGATAGACCACTTGAGGAAATATACGGGCAAATAATTAACGAACTGGCGGGAAAAGAAAAGATAGCTTTAGCAAAATATTTACGGGCAATGTTAGAATAAGAAAATAAGAACCAGACCTATTTTCAAAACGCACGTCCTTTTCTAATGGTAGGGGAAAATCTTGAGCTATAAGGAACTGACAGGTAACGAGAAAGAACCCCTGATTAACGAAATGGGAGAGGCCCCAATAAATGAGCAAGAAGGTAAAAGAACTTTTAAGGGAATTAGAGTTTGCCGTTTATCATGAGGCTGGCCATGCAGTAGCGGCTTATCTGATGAAGCGGCGGTTTGATAAGGTCTCTGTTAAACCCTGCGGTCAGGCAAGGGGGTTTTTGAGCTTTAAAGGAACATTACCCTTACTAAAATCTATAGAGCGAGCGCGGATAAATTATCAGAACTGCAAAACAATAGATTTACTTCCAGAGGTGGTCATAGCTGGCGGCGGTTTTGCAGCCGAAGTGATTATATCGCTCAATAACGGGATCATATTGGATAAGCAGCTTATAGATAATATTATTGCAAGGGGGGCGAGGACAGATTGCAGACTTATCAAGGCTATTGGAATACACACAACTGGGGGGAAGGATATTGGCGCGGTATTATGTCATGCTGTCGGACACGCTGTTGAATTGTTTAGATTGCCGACAAACTGGCGGGCTGTTGAGGCAATAGCAGCAGAACTCATTTTGCGTCGAGAGATTCATTACCTTAATGCCTGCAAAATTATGAAGCGGGCTATGATGGATTTAACGACCCCCTGAGACGGCCCAGGAGAAGCGATTGAAGAGGAGGTTGGGTAAATTACCAGTATCGAACCCTGGTATTTTTACAGAAATTATGGCATGGTGGGTTTACAAGAACTATTTCAAAGGCCTCCCTCCAGCAGGTTCAGGCTATGGCCAGACATTCAGACCCCAAGACCACAAAGGAGGTTGTATGATTCAATTTAACCGTCGCAGGCTCGTTGGGTTAATCCTGGTTCTGGTGTTTGCTTTTACTATAGTTGCGTTTGCCGCAGAATTTGTCGGTTCAGCCAAATCAACCGTTTACCATTACCCCTCCTGTGTTTGGGCCAAAAAAATAAGCCCAAAGAATTTAGTCCAGTTTAGTTCTGCTAAGGATGCACAGCAAAAAGGCTATAGACCTTGCAAGGTTTGCAAGCCTCCTGCCCAAGATTGACTGCAAGGGCGGTGTAGCCGCGTAGTTGATGGAGATACTATCGTTGTTGATTTAGATGGGCACAAGGAGAGGGTGCGTCTGATCGGCGTAGATACTCCCGAAACCGTCCATCCCCAAAAGCCTGTTGAGTACTTTGGTAAGGAAGCCTCAGAGTTCACCCGTCGCATGGTGGAAGGGAAAGAGGTTTGCTTAAAGTTTGATTGGCAGCAGAGGGATAAGTACAAGCGGCTCTTGGCCTATGTTTATCTGCTTGACGGGACATTCCTTAACGCTGAGATAATCAAGCAGGGTTATGGGTTTGCATATACTCGTTATCCTTTTAAGTACTTGGAAGAATTTAGAAGGTATGAGAGGGAAGCGAGGGAAGAGAAGAAAGGTTTGTGGAGAGAATAGAAAACCAAGGTTCCACAACCTCAACCGGCTCCAGGCCGGGGCGGAGAGGTTTATTGAGTTTTAGGGGGGAAAGAAGTGAAAACCTGGATAATGATTTTAAAAGCCTTTGGCTATATTTGGCTGACATTGGCAGTAATTGTGATTTTCATTGGATATGCTGGGGTCTTCTGGAAAGAAGGTTTTGGGGCTTTAACGGAACTTCTAAGTCCGTTCAATGTAGTGGGCTGGATCACAGTATTCATTACATTGGCTCCTGGCTTGGGGGCTTTGATGCTCTCAGAGAAACTTAAGTCTAAAAGGGGTTAATGATGTGAGGCACTGCATCATCCCGGAACTGGAGCAGGCTCTCCATAAGCTCAAGGAGACCGTGGGGGAATAACCAGGGCATGACGCCCTCACAGAAATTGATTTGACGGCGTAGAATTGGTGCCTTACGCGCTCCTTGTGAAATCCAGCCAACTTCCGATTGATATAAAAAATACTTGACAAGTCTATAAAGCTATATTAAGGTATATCTAAATCGAATAGAGGTGAGCCCATGCCCGGAACTCAAGAGCGTTATCTATCTCCCAATGATGTGGCTAAGAAGTTAAATATAAGCCCCCTGACTGTGCGGAGATGGCTAAAAAGCGGCAAGCTCAAAGGCGTGAAGGTAGGTAGTCTCTGGCGGGTCCGGGGAAGCGACCTGGAAGCGTTTTTGAAAGGGGGTGAAAAGGACTAGACGGCAAAGCAGACCGGCCCGAGTGTGCAAGCACCCGAACCGGCCCTAACCACAACCTAAACCTAATGGGAGGTTCATGTCATGGCTGAGAATCATCTTACCACAGAAAGGGGCCGAGAGTGGCCCAGCACAAATGAAATTGACAAGATTATTGGCAACCTATCAGCTATCCGGGCCATTGGCGACTTATTGTGCGCAGCCGCGGATAGTGTAGGCCAAAACCGTAATGAGCTTCACGAAAAAACTCTTGTTGCGATTGGGATGCACCTTGAGGATATGGCAACCGAGGGGCTGGTAATTCTCAGGTGGGATAACCCCAAGCCCCAGGCCGCTGCCCAAGGGGGTGGAGCATGAAAGCAATCGAGGGGA